>JAHEEO010000148.1:0-666 GCA_024640665.1 Rhodospirillales bacterium
TTATCCATCACGTTGGCTAGGGGTCAAAAGTACCACCTAATGCCATGAACAAAAAGGCCTCGAGACAACTATCTGTGACGATTCGGGGTGCAGTCCTGGCGGGATAAGCGCTTTGGGCGAGTTCGCGATGCCCGGGTGGCCAAATTGCCTTATCAAATGCTGATTTCATCGGCCATTCAGCATCGTCCTGCCATGGTAAGCTTGCTTGTAAGCGGCCAGCTGTGCCGAAGGGAGAATTGATGGCTAATAAGGTTGCAAGAGGAGGTCGTTATTTTGCGCCTCTTTTGCTAGTGATGGGTATTTCGGTCGCCATGCTGAATGCTGCGGCTGCGCAGAGCTTGGCGCCGGGTCGATATGCGATCGACTCAGAGGCTTCAAATATTCATTGGCGCGTATACAAAGCGGGTGCGTTCTCCCGGTTTGGGCACAACCACGTTATTGCGATCCCGGCGCCCAGCGGCCAGATCAACGTGGCAGCCGTTCTAGCCGACTCGCAGGTTGAATTGGCCTTTTCAGTAGCGGATCTCGTTATTGACGATCCGGCGTTGCGCTCTTTGTATGGCGAGGACTTTGCTTCCGAGCCGAGCGAATCGGATATTGCCGGTACTAAGACCAACATGCTGACAGAGCAAGTACTTAACGGCGAGTTGTTTCCGAGCATCACAG
>JAHEEO010000148.1:676-7613 GCA_024640665.1 Rhodospirillales bacterium
CGGCAGCGGGCTTACGGGGATAGGTCCTGGCCAGTCCATCAATCTGGCGGTAAGCATGCTTGGCCGTGCGGTTGAATTGACCGTTCCGGTCAGTGTCGAACTCCATGACGGATCGCTGCGGGTTCGCGGAGATTTTCGGTTGACACACGAAGATCTCGGCATGGTCCCATTCAGCGTCATGATGGGAGCGTTGCAAGTGGGCAACGAACTCGACTTTACGCTCGACATCGTCGCTAACGCGCAGACTGCGCTATAGATCCCCCGCGCAGTATGGTTGCAACGAACGCCGAGCGGCTGTGTGCCGACAATATCTCGGCCGTTTTGAGTGATGCAGTAGATCGCCGCCAAGTACCTGGTGTGCTCGCAGTGGTCAGCGATATCGATCGCATCGTGCATACTTCGGCTTTTGGCGTTGCGCAGCGGGGCAACGGAATTGCGGTCGCCGCCGATACCGTTTATCGAATTGCTTCGATGACGAAGTTGGTTACCAGCATCGCCGTGATGATGCTGGTGGACGAAGGCAAGGTGCGCCTTGACGCGCCCTTTGCGGATTACTGGCCTGAATTCAAGCAACCCGAAGTGCTGGAGCATTTCGATCCAGGCTCCGGCATGTATCAAACGCGACCCGCCCAAAGTGCGATTACTGTTCGTGAGTTGCTGACGCATACGTCGGGCTATGGCTACTGGTTTCTCAATTCATACCTAATGCGCCTAAACGATGGCGTGCCCAATCTCCTCGAAGCACCGTTCCTACTTGATGAGCCTGGCGCGCAGTTCCTTTATGGCACGAGCACCGACGTACTTGCTCAAATGATCGAACCGGTTGCCGGGCTCACTTTGGCCGAATTCTTTTCGCAGAGAGTTTTCGTGCCGCTTGGAATGCGCGACACATCTTTCAAGCCGCCGGCGAACGCCGATCGTTTGGCAAGCATTTTTGTCCGCACTGCTAACGGGTTCGACGAGCAACCCAATGAGCAGGTGGGCGCACCAGCACGCGGTGGCGGCGGGCTTTATTCGACGGCGGATAACTATTGCCGGTTATTGCGGCTGCTGCTCAACCATGGTGAACACCAAGGGCAGCGACTGCTTAGTGAGGCCGCTTGCGAAGCAATGACACGCAATCAGATTGGTGACCTGACCGCGCGTCGGCCAACGACCGCTTTTGCATCCCGCAGCAATGACTTCATATTTATGAATGACAAGCAGAAGTTCGGATTGGGCGTTGCGATTGAATCCAGCGACCTGGAAACTGGGCGTCCCCAGGGAAGTTATGGATGGGCCGGCATATACAATACGTATTATTGGGTCGATCCAAAAAACGCAATGGCAGCAGCCATTTTCATGCAAGTCCAGCCATTTGCGGACCCACAATGCGTTACCGTATGCCAATCCTTCGAACGGGCGCTTTATCAGTGCCTCGCCTAAATTTGCAGGCTGCGCCTTACTGGCCGTTGAAGGGTTCGTTAGCATTTTCAAAGACCACGCGTATAAGCACAGATAACTGATGCGAACGAATTGGGGACTGGCTTTCGTTTTGCAAATGGTTCGGTCGATTTCAAAAGCCGTTTCGTAAAAACCGATCGATTAATGACAGAGCGGCGCGCGCGCAAGCGATTGTGGGGCGTCTATCGAAATCATCTGACGGATGACCCCAGTGTCGCAAACGTTGACCGGAGTGCGGCGAACACGCATATCTATTGGCACGGCGGCAAATTAATGGTGCTGAAAGAAGATTCTTTGCCGTATCACATACGATCCGTATTCCTTGGAAACTTTGGGTACGTGGGATTTTCACGGCAAGTACACAGCGACCAGTATGAGTGTGGTTGAAGTCTCCCTACCTCGGGATCATTCACGATATCGCGATTACGCAAAAGTACATTGTGATCCCGGTTATTGCGCGCACGACGAGTCTGCAGCGCCTGCAGTCTGGTGAGCCCATGTGGGAGTGGGACGGTGACTTGCCTACGATGGTAGGGTTGCTGCCGCGCGACGGCGATGCAGACGACGTGAGATGGTTTCAAGGACCCGCACGCAATACGCTGCATTTCTTGAACGCAGTCGACGAAGGCAATAGCGTTGTGATGGATCTGCCAGTGTCAGACACCGAGCGCAGCCCTTCACAGATTAAGCGCTGGACCTTCAATATGAACTCGCGCAACGATCGCTTTGGTTTAGAATTTCCAAATCACGCCAACAGATGGAATGCGTGGCAGATAGTCGAGCCGCTTGAAGAGCAATTGGCCGGCTTCTTCTTCGTCGCCAATTTCGTATTCGACACAGCACTCATTTTTGCGGTCCAAAGCGTTAATTAACTCTATCGACAACGTCAGGTCACCGCGGTCAAGCTCGAAAGTTCTGGTGAGGTTGATATCTAGAGATCCATAGTTACCAAGGCGGCGGTCATTGCGGCCGGTAACGCTCGCTATAGGAATGGATCCGCTCGCATCCAATACCGCCGCAGAGATTGGCCAGCCCGTACGGTAGATTAGGGAGCTGGCTACAGCCCACCGGCCGAGAGTCCAGTTTACGCCTGCGCTCAGCGCATGGGTTTGATCCCAGCTGCGCAGCACCGTTGAGCCGTCAATTCGGTCTCTTACCCAGGCATAGCTGTAACCGAGCCACCACAGCGCGGCTTGATCAGTCTCGTGATTAGCATTTTTTTCGACGAGTATTTCCAGTCCGCGGGTGCGTGCGCTGGTCGGCGCAATGCGAATGCGGTCGGGTTTGAGTTCTGGAAGCAATATTCGGCTATTCAGAAGGTTTTCATAGCGAGGCCGAAGTTCTTGCATACGCTTTTCGTAGCCTTCAACTCTTAAGCTCAAGCCGCTGGCGAGCCGGTGAGTTAATCCAAGGACAACGTGGTCTGATCTTTGCGGTTTGGCGAACTCCGTTACGCCGTCACTTACTTGAAGTTCGTTTATCGCTTGCGATTGCGAATAACGTCCAAGGCTCACACGCATATCGGTTTTTTCGCTTACCTCAAATCGAAGTCCAATGCGTGGGCTGAGTGTTGCCGCATCTAGCGCACCGAAGCCTTGGGCATCCCAGCGGATACCGAGATCAGCGGTTAGGCGTTTTGTTGCGCTAATGCGCGTATTTACGTATGCACCATACTGCTTGCCGCTGTGCATAACATCAAATTGTCTGCTGCGACTGATCTCGGTAGGAACGCCTGGTAAATCGAACAGCAGATCAAACACTACGTCATCGCTGTATTCATAGAGACCGCTCACCGATTCCGCTGTGACACCAAATTGAAATAGTACATCCTCGCTGTAGCCGTAGCTCCAATCTGTTTGCAGTGAATCGATCGTGAATTTTCGCCGGTCTTCGAGACTCCCCGAGCTGATGCCACCTTTGTTGGTAAATCCGGTGCGTTGGCTCGACAGGTTTGCGTGAGACAGTAGAGTGCGGCCGCTGAAAAACGTGCGCAGGGTATGATCAAGGCGCAACCAGACATATGAATCTTTATGGTCTGCTTGTGCCCGTTCTTCGCGATCAACGTCGTCACTGAGCGAAATATCGTCACTCGAGTACAAGACATTGCCGGAGATCGCAAATTGATCGTTTACGTTGTAAGAGATTTTTGCAAAGGTGTCTTTATACCCGGGCCGCTCGGGCTGCTTGCTGAAGGTATTGTAAAGAATATCCAGGTTGCTGCGACGAGCCGAGACTACCCATTCGGCTTTGTCATCTGCGAATACACCCGAGCTTAGAAACGAAGTATTAAAAAAGCTCAGGCCCAACTCGTGATAGCGGTCTTTGGGTGGAGCCATGGTGACGACGTCAATAACTCCGGACATCTTGTTGCCGAATACGGCAGGGTACCCGCCGGTATAGACGTCCATAGAGCTCACGATACGCGGATCAACTGTCGAAAAAATGCCCTGAAAGTCCTTTAGGTGGAACGGGTCATAGAGTCGCAGTCCATCAAATCGAACAAGCATTTCGTCCACTTCGCCGCCGCGCACATTGCTGCGCGAGCTGACGCCGTTGGTTGCCATCCCCGGCAACCGGTTAGCTACGCGAATGGCATCTTCACCGAGCACAGGCGCAAATTCGATATCGTTTTGCTCGAGTGACGAGTTTGAAGCTACCGCCTCGCGGCTGAGCGCATAGCGACTCGCCGCTACGACAATTTCTTCAATGCGTGGTTGATTCGGCGTTATCTCGATTGGTTCGTCTGACAGATCTGGCTCTGCAAGGCTCGCCGTTGCAGGCGGGGCGTTATCTGGTGTTCGTACAATGACCCACGCGCCGTTGGGTGCCGGTGCTGCCATCAGGCCGAACGGCCTGAGAATTTCGTCCAAGATTGATTGCGGTTGTGTCGCCACGGGCTTGGTCTCTACCCGCATGCGGCGACGAACAATGCCACCGCTGTATAGTACCCGCAGGCCGGTTGACTCCAAGGTTTGGAGCGCGGCTCGCAGGCGCATCCCGGCTTGGATAGTCGAAGTATCCTGCCCCATGCTTGTCACCGACCAAAACACGATGGCGATGGCCAATCGGGACGAAAAACCCGGCGAGATCGCTATACGCAAAGTGATACCTCAGCCACAACGATAGCTGCGTCGGTGCCGCATTGCCAACGATGGCGGCATGTTTTCTTGAATGGCTTGGTCTCCTTAGCCGACAGCGCTGGGACTAGCTTCGCGTTAGTGTCGGTCTGGCGCTATTTTCTGCTGACCAATAGGCCCCCATCTGCTTGAGGCGCAATTTCGAAAACGCTGCCAGCCTCGATTACGTCGAAAATTTCCTTCGGGGACAAGCCGGACAGGTTGCCATACCAGCTTTCAAATTCGGCGCTGAGCTTGGTGCTGTCGGACTCGAAAACCAAGGGCCGCCCAAGCTCGTTCGCAGCCCAGCTAAGATATGTCGCAATGGAAAGATCTTCGGCGTCAGGCACAACGGCGAGTGCCTCGGCCCAAGCCCACTCGCCATTCTGAGCGGAAATTTCCGAGCGAGAAATACGTCCATTGCGTGACAATTCAAACTGCTGTTCAGCGCTGGCAGTTTCTATCAGATTATTCTGCTGGATTTCTACAAGTCCTGAGCGCACGCGGACACGCAAGTCAGCATCTGTTATGCGAACTTCGAATTGAGTGCCAATGTCTCTAACGATTCCCAGTGGTGTCGTAAACTGTACGCTGCGATTAGTGCCACCGGAATCGATGTATGCCGTTCCTGCAATCAGGTTCAGCACTTCGTCTGCATCCACCTCCAACTCCGAGTTTTCGCTAAGGCGCAACGACACTCCTGAGGCTAATTGGAGTGCGACGCCAGCACTGCCGGCCGTACGCACACGATCGCCTTTTTTCAGTGGCGTGCCCCGCTCGCGCAACGGCGTCCAGTTGCCAGAGTCGCTGGAGAACAATGCGACATCGCCGCGGACGAGTTGCATGGTGGCTAGTGTGGTTTGGTCTGGATTGACAAACTGCAAAAAAAGCACTGCACAAACCGCCGCTGCCACAGACGCGGCCAGCGCATACCGCCAGCGCTGTCGGCGGCTGGCCGTAAGCTTGGTTTGCCATGCAGCATGGCTTGCTTCAAACACGGCGTTATATGCCTCTGCCGGAGGCGTTCGCCTGGGGCCGGCGGCTTTAATTATTCGCGCCAGTGTATCGTCGTCGAGAACTTTGCGGATGTCTCTATCTTGGTCGCTCATGGTTCTAATCCTTCACTGCGGCAACAATGTCGGCGGGCAGACAGTCGCCAAATTCGCGAATTGACGCAATCGCTTTACGAAATGCCTGACGTGCTCGCGTCAGCATCGACTCGGCAGCTTTGGAGCCAACGGTGAGTCGCTCCGCAATTTCATCAACGGTAAGTCCCTCAATGTACTTCCACTCGAGCACATCGCCGTAGTGTGCAGGCAAATGGTCGAGTGTCGCTTGGATCAATTGTTGAAGATTGCCGCGCGCCGCCGCGTTTTCTGGCTGATCTGCCGTCGGCGCGCACATGACTTCGGCAATTTCGTGAATAATCTCTTCGGCTTCATGAAAAGCGAGGTTGCGGTATTCACGTTGTTGCCGCCGCGCTCTGTCTATAAGGGCGTTTCGACAAATACTGCACATCCAGCCATATAGAGACGCTTCGCCACGGTACGAGTCTATGCGTTCGAATGCGCGGCAAAAAGTCTGTTGCACGATTTCGGTGGCTTCGTCGGCATTCCCATCGACTCGCGCAATGGCATATCGATAAAGCTTTGGAAAGAAGTCGTCGAAAACCTCGCGAAATGCACGTTCGTCGCCTCTCATGAGCCGCTTCGCGATGAGTTTGTCGGAATGCAACAGCTTCAAGTGGTTCGCTCCTTGCTTGTCCACTAGACGAAAGCGAGTTCCAAATCCTTCGCAAGTATGCTTGAGCAGGAATTCTCGAAGTTCAGGCAAAGCTAAGAATTTCGCCGCATTGCGCTACCGCGAAGATAGCAGACGACGGTGAGAACTTGGCGGAAACCGACGCCAACTATAGTAATTGGCGCAGCAGGACTGTCGATTCGGTCTGGATACACGGCTTGGAATCACGCATCATGTGCCGCTGGTTGATGGCGCTAGCGCGCTCAAGAAATTCGGTGTTTCACAATGATCCGCAAGACGATATTCTGGGCTCATCTTATTTCCGGTGTTCTGACGGGCCTGGTCATTCTAATGATGTCGGTCACGGGTGTTGTGCTCACCTACGAGCGTCAGATGCTCGATTGGGCAGATAGTCGCACTTATGATCTTTCCAATGAAACCGCTGAACGCCAGGATATAGCAGCACTAGTCGCAGGCGCGCGAGCACAGGCGCCGGATTTTTCGCCGACGGCTATTAGTTTTCCATCGAACTCCAATCGTGCGGTTGTCCTGAGCGCTGGACGCAGTGGCTCGCGTTACGTCGATCCGTACTCTGGCGAACTACTCGGAGCAGGGGCAACCAGGTGGCATTCATTTTT
>JAHEEO010000149.1 GCA_024640665.1 Rhodospirillales bacterium
TGGATTCAACGGGGTAACCCGCCATTACATGCAGCGTACGATCCGGCCCCAGACCATAGTAAAACTGGGCACCGTCGAACCGCCCTAGTACGCCCCAACTGTGCAACGATTGTCGTCCAAGTCTCAGCCACCAATCCTGCTGCTTCGACTCCAGATCGAAATATGCGTACGAAATCCTCTCTTGGTCGCCCGGCCCTTGCTCGTTCAGCAAGTCATGCATTTGCGTCATGGACAGACGTGTCGACATGTCAAACGACTCACCGGTCCGCTGAACGCTCAGGTCGATATCACTAAACAGCGCTGATAGCGTCGTCACTTCGGCTTGATCGACGTCAAACTGGTTTACGTCTCGACGATAGTATTGAGAGATACCGAAGGCTGTGTCCCATTTTTGTTCCCTTTCAACGCTGGCACTACGCAGCGGCGCCTGCGGAGCAGCCGAGGCCAACAACAATCCGTTCAGCCGCTGCTGAACTCTTGCGAAGCCTGGGTCTTCGGGAAACTCCCGCAAGAAACGCTGATACTGGGTTCGCGCATCCACCGTTCTGCCTGCACGCTCATAGGCCAAACCGAGAAATTCGCTCGCGCTGGGCCGATGCTCGCCTGGCGCCCGCACAAGCCGAGAATATATTTCTATGGCCAACGGAAAACGCTGATCAAGAATAGCGTTCCGCCCATCCTCCAAAAGCTGAGCCACTTCTTCTTCGGGAAGTGGTTCGGCCATCGCTAAAACTTGTTCGGCCGCACCCACTTGCACCGGCTCATCTGCCGAGATGACCGCTAGAGCACTTCCGCTTCGAGTATCGAGCGCTTGCTCATTTGCCAGCCTGATCTCTTCAGGCTCTGCACGTCCAACCCAAGCCCTCGGAAATTGGGTGCGCATCGAATCCAGAACCTGCCGAGCCTGGTCTTCGGATTCGAAAAAGCCCAGCCGCAATCGATGCCAAAGATCACCATTGATCGCTGTCTGTGAGACATATAGCTTCGAGTCAGCAGGGGCGGCAATTGTGGCGCCGATAGCCGGATCAACGGCATCCCTCGTAGATTGCAGATTGATCATATAGTCGGCAGTAGTTTCCGGCCGGACAATGCGACTCGTCAGGGGCTGACGGGATGGCTCAGGTCGCACAGAAATCTCGCTGTCCGGAACCAGGCTTGACGGCAGCGGCTCAGCCGGGACTTCGCTGGTCATGCTCGGTGATGCTTCTAGATCAACGGCAATAACCAATGACCTAAGATCGCCCCTTTGGCGAACGCGGTACACAACCGGCTGAGAAAAATGCAGCATCAACAAACTATCGCCGAACCCCAGCGACTCGTATTCGATTTCAACCAAACGAGCCAACTGGCCACCCACGGGACGGTACGCTTCGGAACTGCTGCCGCCGCCAAGCTGGCGACAGACATCGAACGGCGCAACCCGCACTTCTAGCAGCGCGCCAGACTGCAATGGGACATCAGCCTGAAATCGCATTGGACAGGCCAAGCGGATCAGCACTTCCGCTTCGGTCCCGACCCGTGAAATTTGAATGTCTTCGACGAAGCGGTTCTGCGCCAGGACTGGCGTCATACTGAACAACGTCGTCAAGCACAGCACGCCGCTGCATATAGCCGTGCGCAAACTAATGCATGAACTGCGCATCAACGACTCCGGAATTTGTGCTTACCACTCACGTGAATTCACACTGTGCTCAGGACTTGCCTGGTGGCATGAACCCGCACAATCACGCAACTGAGACACGCTCGCGTTACGGTGCGGCCCGGGCCTGTAGTCAGATGCATGACAGGCGGCGCAATCCGGCGCATAAGCAGGGAATGGCCAGGGTACTGCCTGCGCATTAGACGTATGGCAATCGTTGCACTGCAAGTTGACACGATGATCACCCGGATAGGTCCCAGACTGGTGATCGAATACGAGCGGCGTCCAGAAATCCCGGCTATGGCAATAGTCACACTCAAACTGCGTATTGAAGTGTCCGCTGCCTTTGCCGGTCGCAGTGGAGCCATTGTGGCAACTGCCACATGTACCCGGCGCAACGGTGCTGTGATCAAAGCTCGAGGGCAACCATGCAGTCGGGGTATGACAGACATCGCACTCCGCGGTAGTTTGCAAGTGCCCTACATGCTTACCAATTGCGACCGTTCCGTTGTGACAGCTGCTGCAGCTGCCTAGTACCTGGTTGTGATCAACGTTAGCTACCGGCGCGAATGTCGTGACGTTATGGCAGTCCTCGCACACGTCGCTGGTTAAGACATGATTTCCAGGTTTACCTACCGACTCAACGCCGTTGTGACAGCTGACACAATTGCCGGCAATATTGTCGTGATCAAAGTTGGCCGGCAACCAACCCAGTGTTGTGTGGCAATTGTCGCAGGTATCCCCGCTCGCGATATGGTTCGCTGATTTGCCTTCGACGATGACATTATTGTGGCAGCTCGAACACGCACCAATCACTTGCAGATGATCTACCTGCGCAACCGGCGCAAACGCCACCACCGTATGACAGTCTTCGCAGACAGTTGAACTCGTGATGTGCGTTGCCGGCTGACCAATTGACTCGACACCATTGTGGCAACTGACACAGTTGCCTGTGATGTTGTCATGATCGAAGTTCGCAGGCGTGAAACTCAGCGTCGTATGACAGTTGTCGCAGGTATCACCGCTGAGTATGTGCCCGGGGTTCTTGCCTGGCGCGGACACGCCATTGTGACAGCTAGAACAAGTTCCCACGACCTGTAAGTGATCGACTTGAGCAACGGGCGCGAATGTCACAACCGTATGACAATCTTCACATACATTGCTTGTCGTAATATGCGTCAGCGGCTTGCCGACTGAATCCACACCGTTGTGACAATTCACACAATTGCCGACAATGTTGTCGTGGTCGAAATTGGCAGGCACAAAACTAATTGTCGTATGACAATTTTCGCAGGTATCACCGCTGAGTATGTGATTGGCATCTTTACCCAGTGCGATTGTGTTGTTGTGGCAGCTCACGCACGAGCCCAGCACCTGGAAGTGATCCACTTCGAATACCGGCGCGAACGCAATTACTGTATGACAATCTTCGCAGACATCCGTTGTCAACGCGTGGTCAGTCGGCTTGCCTACTGATTCGACGCCATTGTGGCAATTCACACACTCGCCGACGATATTGTCGTGATTGAAGTTTGCGGGCAGCCATGCGTCGCTCGTATGGCAGTTGTCGCATGTATCGCCACTCGTAATATGGTCAGCCGGCTTACCTTCAACGACGACATTGTTGTGACAACTCGAACAAGTACCGAGAACTTGCGTGTGATCAACTTGGCTGACCGGCGAGAACGCCGCCGTTGTGTGGCAGTCCTCACAGAAGTTTGTAGTAGTTACGTGCGAGACATTCTTGCCCGTTGCACCAACACCATCGTGACAACCCGCACAGTTTGCGTTGATCCCGAAGTGATCGAAAAACACCGGAAACCATCCAGTCGTTCGATGGCAAGAATCACACTCTTGCTGCGTAGGCGGATGATTCGGAGGCTTACCGACTGTCTGTACGTTGTTGTGACATGTAGAACAACTGCCAAATATGGCGTCATGGTTCATCTGCTGAAGTGGAAACCAGGCATTTGTGCTATGGCAGTCCTCACAGAAGTTAGTGCTTAAAACATGGTCTGCTGGCTTTGCCGTTGTACGGATGCGGCCGCCTTCGGTGTGACAAGATCCGCACTCCGATGGCGTGCCTTGGAATACGGCACCCACGTGACAAGTCTCGCAGTCGACTGTGATATGCGCGCCGTCGAGCCGAAAGCCCGTCGTAAAATGATCGAAATCTGAACTAAACGCCGACTGTGCCGAAACGATCGTCGGCATACATACGAGGAGGGAAAACGCTAAAGCAATTAGTCTTTTCATTGCAGCACCCTCAAATCTTCAAACGAAGTTGTTGAATGGCATTCGGCGCAATCGTCGCCAAACTCGCCGCGATGAATGTCGTCGCTGCGATGGCAGCTGTTGCAATCACTCGAAACTGCAATGACGCCATCCATGGCGGGTTGTGTATGGCAAGCGCGGCAATCGAGACCTTCGTGCGCACCATCCAGTAAAAAATCTGTCTGACTATCGTGATCAAAGCGCCACAAGGTCCAATCGAGAGGCGTGTGACACGCACCACAGTCATCGCCTAATCGAGTTTCATGCACGTCGTCGTCCAGGTGGCAATCGATACAGACGTCTGATGCATCATGGAAGGCCGGGGTCTCATGGCAGTCTTCGCAGTCGACTTGTACATGCTCACCCAACAGTGGAAATATCGTCAGGTCATGATCAAAACGAACGTCTTCGTTCCAAGTTAGTTCTGCATGACACAACGCGCAGTCTTCACCAAGTTGAAGCTCATGCGGCTCGTCTTCATCATGACACCCAATACAAGTGGTCGCCGGCAAACTCACTGCAACCGCTTCAACATGGCAGCTGGCACACTCTATGTCGGCATGCGCGCCGTTCAGTGCGAAGTCGGCATCAACGCCATGGTCGAACAGAACGTCCAACCATTCTGTTGGCTGATGACAGTCGGCGCACTCGGTTCCATTGATGCCATCATGTGAATCGTCCTCAAGATGGCAAGAAACGCACTCTGTCGATGTAGCTTGTTCGAATTTATTGCCTTCATGACACGAATCACATTCGACGTTGGCATGCCCGCCCAGCAAAGCAAAATTAGTTCTTGAGAAATGATCGAAAAGCGAATCCGCCCAATCCACGGTGTTGTGACAGTCCTGGCACTCGGTGCCGTTGTTACCCATATGGGTATCGTCTTCGATGTGGCAGCCCACACATTCAGTAGGTGTCTCCATGTAGATCTCATCGACATGGCAACTAACACAACTGATTTCTGCGTGAGAGCCGGTCAGCTCATAGTCATTCTCGAATCGATGATCGTAGTTTGTATCGCTCCACTGGGTTTCCGCGTGACAATCTGCGCAGTCTTCGCCCAAGTTCCCCAGGTGCTGATCTTCCTCTAGATGACATGAAACGCATTCGGTTTCAGCATTGTGGAATGGTTCTTCAGGGGTATGACAATCTTCGCAAACAATATCGATATGGCTGTCGCGAAGAACAAAATCGGTCAGTGCATGATCGAAACTATCGACATCCAAGCCAACAATGTCGGCATCGCGACCGAGATGTTCAGTGTGACAACTCGAACAATCTTCGTCATTCACATCCGGTGAAAGGCTATGGAAGCCGGTTTGTGTTGCCAAATCTTCAGCAATTTCTGTGTGGCAATCTACGCACAAATCGTCTTGTTCGGTCCGCGAAAAGCGCACATGACAGGACTGGCATTCCGATTCGTACTCCGCATGACCTGTTATTACCGGGCCCGGCAGAATCAAACGCTCTAGGGATTGCAATTGCGCGCTCGCAGACATGCTAAACAGCACCCCGCCGATCAAAGCCGCTAATTTCAAAAATCCCGAACATCTAAATGTCTCCTCCACTGCGTGCAACTATCTGCTAATACATGTGCACAGCAAGCACATGCACGAGTGCAGTGACGACCAAGATGTAGAAAAACGGAAGATGAAAAACATGCCAAAGCGAGAACAATCGTTCATACGATTGCAGCTCTGCAACGCGGCGAATACCAGCTAAATGGCGACCGATAAAGCGAGCCGTTGATCGCTGCAAGCGCCGCTTCTCATTATTGACTACGGAAGATCTCTTCGCCTGCAGCGCAATCTGGTGACGCGCATACCAGGTTAGTTTGATTTGCGCGATTCTCGTTGTTATCGCAAGCTTGGCCGGAAGCAACAACGAAGCAAAAATCGACTTCGGCGCGGCAAGTACCGCCGCATCCAACTCTGTAACGCGTTCAAGCAATTGCGGCACGAGCGCGGTCAACCTGAGCCGATCATCCTTTTGAATGCGCGCTTGCTCAATGAGTCGCTGCAGGCTGGTGCGATGGCCGTTCAGATCGGTGTGAATTTTGATGTACAAATACCGACCAACCAGCCCGCTCACTGCAACGACCAGCGTACAAACAAGCGCCACGGAACTGTTTAGAGATCCAAGCCGGAAGTTGCAATGGTACAGAATGAGAATTGGACCGATAACACCAAAGATCATGTGCATTCGAAACCAGTGCTTAGTCGCTCCCAAATGCCGCAGCAATCTAACGCGCTTGCGTACCGGATAAAGCAACAACGTCGCCATAAGACTCGCACCAACGATGCCCAGCCAGTATCCAACTCCATTCAGCGGATCGACCAATTCGCCCGAGCGCGTTGCTATCCAGCCTATGGAGACCACTACAAACGCAAGCGCATAGCCGGTCAGTGCCGGATTCCTCAGGTAGCGAGATCGTGATGCAACGGGCGACGCTGCATTAATGTTCTGCTTTATTTCTGAAGCCACTGTTGACATAGGTAGTACAGTTCCTATTTCGCAGGCCGGCCATCGATGGCCGGGGATTGTTGCCGTGACCGCGTGGTCAGACTCACGCGCTCGGTTAAGGCCGCTTCATCGGCACCGAGTTGAACCGCCTGGCTAATGGCATGATCTGCTGCCGTTGTATTGCCGATAAAGGCGTAGGATTGCGCGAGCAACACCCAGCCTTTCAAATCGTTCGGCTCAGCGGCAAGTCTCTGCTCGAGACCACCAATCATTGATGCAACGCCCGGTATGTCTGTTGATGAAGTTGTTCCACGGGCCCGTGTTGCCGTTACGGTCGGCTGTGCAGTCAAAGGTGATGGTCCCATCGACAATGCCGCTGCAACCAAGTCATCTTCTTTGGGACGATTGCTGTGATGAATGGTCACGCCAACACCCACTGCAGCTGCAAGCACCGCGCTCGCAATTACCCAGTCGCGAGTGAGTAACTGGTACTTTCGAACCAAATAGAAAACGATGCCTGTGTAAACCAACACCGCTACAACAAAAAAGATTCCTAGCACCGCTCTCTCCACTGTCTAGAAAAAATGTAACGCTGGCGTTTCGTGACTCTGTTCCACTACAGCCAGCGCCAAATCCGTAACAATGTGCGCCTAATCCGCTGCAATTACACGGAATTGGCTCACAGCGCAGATTTCCATTCACGCCGTATATGGGTATTTTGATCATATATGTGTAGGATTCTAACTGTCGCGACTTTGAGACAGGTCGTTATGCAAAGCTACTGATGTGCGCCTTTCGCAACCCATTGACCTCACAAAGATTCCCTTTCTCCCACCTTAGTGATAGTGAGAATCGTTTACGATGAATAGTGATAGCCTCGCGCTTTTGTTATATGCCTCGCCGCTCGTGCTCATTTGGTGGTTGTACGTACGCAAGCGCAGCGCACATCATCGTGAGAGTGTCGCGGTACTCGAAGAGAACCTGGAAGCCGGGCTCACGGCATCGGCTTCTTTACATCCAGTCATCGATCCGAATCGTTGTATCGGCTGCGGCTCTTGCGTCGCTGCTTGCCCGGAAATGCCGGGGCACCAAGTACTCGGCATGGTTCGCCGAAAAGCGGTACTCATAAGCCCTACAGACTGCATCGGCCACGGAGCATGTCTGACGGCCTGCCCA
>JAHEEO010000150.1 GCA_024640665.1 Rhodospirillales bacterium
CGGATGGACACGGGACTCACATCGCCACGATATTAGCCGGCAATCCGGTATCTGCATCGCTGTTCGGAACTCGCGTTGCCCGGATCGGCGGCATCGCGCCGCGCGCACACATTGCCGTGTACAAAGCCTGCTGGCTAAAACCCGGAGAGCTGCGCGCGACGTGCACGACTGCAGATCTAGCGCGCGCAATCGATGATGCGGTCGCTGATGGCGTTGATATCATCAACTACTCTATCGGCAGTCTGGAAACGGACTTGACCGCACCCGATGACATTGCATTACTCAATGCATTCGATGCGGGCGTACTCAGCGTAGTTGCGGCCGGTAATGATGGGCCTGAACTCGGCACTATCGGCTCGCCAAGTAGCGCGCCTTGGGTTTTGACCGCTGCGGCTTCCACACAAAGCGGCTCGGCGTTCGAAGAAGCTATCGAAATCGTTGCACCGGGGGATGCGAGCGGTAAGCTCGCGATGCGAGAAGCCAATTTCACACCTGCACTTGCCAGCGTCGGCGCAATTGAAGCAGATGTCGTATTGGCTGACGATGACGTAACAAGTGTCATCAATGCCAGCACTGGATCAATAAACGATGCCTGTGAGCCACTGGTCAATTCGGCTGAAGTGACCGGACGGATCGCACTGATCGAACGCGGCAACTGCAACTTTGATCTAAAGCTGCAAAATGCTCAGCAAGCCGGTGCGGTAGGGGTGATCGTCTTTAACGATACAGGCGCCCCTTTCGAAATGAATGGCAGCGCAGATATCGGCATTCCTGCCGTCATGATCGGCACGGCTGACGGCCAGTCGCTGGTGAATCGGCTATCTAACGATGAGGTAGTTACCGTCGTGCTGGCAAAGGGCGTGTTCCTTGAGCGCGGCCTGACCGGAAACGAAATGAGCACTTTCTCTTCACGTGGTCCAGCGCTCAGCGAGCCCGACTTTTTGAAACCTGACGTCACAGCACCGGGTGTCGATATTCTCGCTGGCCATACGCGTGATTCAGCCAATGGGTTGCGCGGCCAAGACTTTCAGTATCTCAGTGGTACGTCGATGTCTGCACCAGAAACCGCAGGCGTTGCGGCGTTGCTGAAACAAGCTCACCCGGAGTGGTCGCCAGCAGCCATTAAATCGGCGCTGATGACAACAGCCTACACCGCCGTCGTGAGCAGCAATCGAGAAGAATATGCCCATCCGTTTGAAATGGGTGCGGGACACGTCGATGCCAACGCGGCGCTGGACCCCGGCCTCGTATTCGAGAGTGACTTTCTAGATTACGCTGCTTACTTATGCGGGATTGAGACGTCACCGTATCCAGATTTCGATTGCGGCATCCTGGCGCAAGTGGGATTTTCGTTTGCGCCACGAGCGGTCAACCTGCCGTCCATCGGTGTCACCGAATTGATCAGTGGCGACATCGTCACTCGTCGCGTAACAAACGTCGGGCCACCGGCAACGTACGAAGCTGCGGTCAACCATCCTTTCGGTGTGGACGTCATAGTCGAACCCAGCGTGTTGTCTCTGGGCACGGGCGAGACTGGCGAATTCAACGTCTATTTCGAAACGAACAATCCCGACCTCGATCTGTGGTCTTTTGGCGAACTCGAGTGGTGGGACGGCTCGCATAGCGTCTTGAGCCCAATGGCGGTGCGGCCGGTGCAGCTGCGAATTCCGCCTGAAATCGAACTATTGAGTTCGGAGGGTACAGACGTATTGCCAGTCGATTTTGGTTACTCAGGCGTATACGACATCACTGTGCATGGACTGAACCCGCCGTTCTTGTCAATTGAAAACGCTTTCATCGCCGATGATGCCACCAACTCGTTCAGCTTTCGTGACGGCAGCGGCGTCGCGCAACATTACTTCACGGTGGCACCGGACGATTTACATATTCGCATCTCGATGTTCGATGCTGAAACCGACGGCGCCGATGATCTGGATCTCTACCTATACTTCTGCGCCGATGGTATTACCTGTATCAAAGTCGCTGAAAGCGGCAGCTTCAGCTCGCAGGAGGAGATCGACTATCCGTTTCCTACGCCCGGTGAATATGCGTTGCTCGTACATGGCTTCGAGACAGACCAGGTAACCGGCGGTCCCGGCGCGCTCTATTCTTTATACGCGTGGTCATTCAGCTCGTCCGACAGTCGCGACAACCTGACCGTCACCATTCCAGTTACCGTCGCTGAAGGCGACCGTTACGACTTGGTAATTGAATGGGGTGAGTTAGATCCCGGAATGCGCTATTTCGGCGCTATTCAACACTATACCCCGGCTGCAATTGAGCCCTATGGCATCACCCTCGTTACGGCTGATGCTCGATAATTGACCAGGTTGCGCCGAGTCAACGGCAGCTAAGTTGCCTGACACTGCGAATATCTAAAACAACTCGTCAAGTGATCGTTGACGAGCCCTGTTGCCTGCATATGTGCATAAATGATCGTCGAGCCGACAAATTTAAATCCACGTGCTTTTAGATCTTTGCTTAGCGCGTCGGATTCAGTGGACGTGGCCGGCACCTGCGCTTGGGAACGCCATCGATTCACAATTGGCCGCCCGGCGACGAATTGCCAAACGTAGTCGTTAAAGCTGCCGAAAGCTTGTTGCACAGCGATGAATTGTCGAGCGTTGGTGATTGCTGCTTGAATCTTCAAACGATTGCGAATGATGCCGGCGTCTTTGACCAATCTTTCAACTGAGCGCACGTTGAACCGCGCTACGCGCTCCACATCAAAATTTGCAAACGCACGACGGTAACCTTCGCGCTTGCGCAACACTGTCGCCCAGCTTAGACCGGCCTGTGCACTTTCCAAAACCAGAAATTCGAAGTGTTTTGCATCATCGTATACGGGAACGCCCCATTCCTCGTCGTGATATCGCACGTATTGCTCATCGATGCCGCTGCTCCATGGACACCGTGACACTGGTCGCTGCATGCTTTGGTGGCTGGACAAATCTAACGCTAAATCGACCAATCGATCGCCGCTGCAACCTGGCGCTCCACAGACTCCAAGCCTGCAGCGCCTTCGCCCAGGATGGCGATGCTGCCGCTACCGACGGGGATTATCGTGCCACCGAGTCCACGCTCAGGTATGGCCAGCGGCACTGCAGAATTTATCTTTTGCTGCGGAATGAATAACACCATGACAGGCCCGACATCCGACTGAACGACTTGGAAAGGTACAGGAAACCATGGAAAATCCAACCCTATGGACAATGCAACATGACCGATACAACTACCGTAATTGATCGATACGCCCTAGTCGGACATCCGGTCAGTCACAGCCATTCACCGACCATCCATCGCCTCTTCGCGAGGCAGACGGCTCAGCAAATGACCTATGAGCTCATTGACGCAACGGCGGAGGAATTCGAGGTCGCCGTGCGGGGGTTTAAAGCAGCCGGCGGTAAAGGTCTCAATATTACCGTGCCGCACAAGGAAAGAGCGCTGCGAATTGCTTCCGATGCTACGCCTGCCGCTGAACAGGCAGGCGCTGCCAACACGCTAGATTTCGCTGGCGGTTCTATCATCGCGCACAATACTGACGGCATCGGTCTGATTCGCGACTTGACGGTCAACCTCGGCATTGAGCTGGCGGGCAAGGACATTTTGATTTTAGGCGCCGGCGGCGCTGTTCGAGGCATCCTTGGGCCATTATATGCAGCCAAGATCGGTCGACTCATCGTTGCCAATCGCACGCTGTCCCGGGCCTCGCAACTACAACAGGAGATGGCCGAACACGCAGTGTTTGACGTTTGCGGTTTTGACGAACTCGATGAAATTCCCCCGACAGACATCGTCATCAATGCAACGTCTGCGGGCGTCAAGGGCGAAGCAGCGCCTTTCGCCAAATCGATATTCACTGCGGAGACCTTTTGCTATGACCTGTCTTACAGCGTGAAAGACACGCCTTTCGTGTTGCTTGCGCGCGCATCCGGCGCCGGAGACAGTGCCCAGGGTTGGGGCATGCTGGTGGAACAGGCAGCCGAATCCTTTGCGATCTGGCGTGGGGTTCGTCCAGACACGGCCCCGATTCTCCAGAAACTGCAGCGCTAACGCATCGTTACCAGCTCTTCGGCACTCGTTGGATGAATCGCGATGGTATCGTCCAGATCCCGCTTCCGAGCACCCATGACGACGGCGACAGCAAATCCCTGCAGGATTTCGTCGGCGCCTAAACCGATCAAGTGACAACCCACTACCTTCTCTTCCGTGCCCGCCGTCACCAACTTCATCGCAGTTTTCGGCTTTTTCTCCGACAGCGCATTAAACATGGGCACGAATTCGGAAACATAGGTGCGCACCTGATCCTCACCATAGGTAGCGATCGCCTCAGGCTCGCTGAGGCCAACAGTGCCGATTGGCGGATGCGAAAATATCACCGTCGGAATATTTGCGTAACTCAATTTGCGATCGCTTTGCGCGTTGAACAAACGATCTGATAGGCGCCGACCGGCTGCAATCGCAACAGGTGTAAGTTCAGCCAGGCCGGTTACGTCGCCCACGGCGTAAATGCCGTCAACAGTCGTATTTTGGTACTCATCGACTTGAATGTAGCCGCTTTCATTGAGCGCGACTCCGGCATCCTTCAGGCCAAAACCGTCGACTAATGGCGCGCGGCCGATCGCCCAGATCAATTGGTCGAAATCATCGAATTGCCTGCCATCGGCGGTATGCAGAGAAATTTTGTCGTTACGCTCAACACGCTCCGGCACAGCGCCGGTAATCAACTTGATACCGTCGTTTTGCATCTCGGTTGCCAGATGTTGTGACAAGAGCGGTTCAAAGGAGCGCAGTACGGATTCGCGCCGGATCAACAAAGAAACTTTGCTACCCAGCGCATTCAGGACACCGGCAAGCTCGACTGCAATGTAGCCGCTGCCTATGACGGCTACACGGTCCGGCAGCGATTCCAATTCGAAGAAGCCATCTGAAGTGATACCTTGTTCAGCGCCAGGAATCGCGGGCACGAGCGGCTGCCCTCCGGTTGCGATCAATACATGTGGCGCCGTGTAGCGTTGACCGCCGGCGTCAGCAACCACATGCGGCTCGACAAATTGCGCCCAGCTGGCGACATGCATGACACCACGACGCTCCAGATTTTTGGCATATATGCCATTCAAGCGGGCTACGTAGGCATCTCGCCGCGTTTTCAGCGCCTTGAAGTCATGGCCGAAACGTTGAATGGAAAATCCATAGTCGGCGGCCGCATTGAGCGCACTAGAGATTTCGGCCGCGTACCACATGACTTTCTTCGGCACACAACCAACGTTTACGCAGGTTCCACCCAAACGCGCAGCCTCAAAAACAACCACGCGTGCACCATACTCAGCAGCACGCTGTGCTGCGGCCAGCCCGCCGCTGCCACCGCCTATTACGATCAAATCAAATGACTTCACGAGATTCCCTCAATCCAAAAAACGGCACATTTGTGACAAACTTCGCCGCCAATTACCCAAAGCAAAGGCGTTCTCTGATAGATTCCCGCTTTGCCGAAACGACGAACAGACATTATGAGCGAGCTTAACGACAATGAGCACAATCCGCTGCTCGACAACGATGCGCTACCGCGTTACAGCGATGTGCGCCCTGAACATATCGAACCGGCTGTAGGGCAAGTCCTCGCCAAACAAAGGGAGCGTATTGCAGAGCTGGAAATTATCGACAATCCAGACATAGCGTGGCTCGAAGCCCTTGAAATGGTCTATGAGGCTGTCAATCGCGTATGGAGTCCAGTCTCCCATCTAAACTCGGTTAAATCTTCACCGGAACTGCGCGAAGCATATAATGCCTGCATTCCACTGATTACCGAGTTTTATACCGATCTCGGGCAGAATCGCGCACTGTATGAACAGTTCTTAGCGCTGCAAAAATCCCTGCCGAATACCGACACCACAGTGGCACAAATCATTCGTTTGGGTATTCGCGACTTTGAACTGGCGGGTGTTGCCCTCGAGGGCGAACCCCGCCAACGCTACAAAGACGTTATGCAGGGAATCGCCGCGTTTCAGGCAACATTCGAGCAGAATTTGATGGATGCGACTGACGCCTTTTCTTATCAAACAGAAGACCGGGCTGTTTTGGCCGGTATTCCAGCCGACTTTGTCGAACGTGCTGCATCTCTGGCGCGCGAGAAAAACCTCGATGGCTGGTTGTTTCTACTCAACCCGCCTACGTATTCAGCAATCATGAGCCATGCCGACAACCGCGAAATTCGCGAGGCCTTTTATGCGGCATGGAATACCCGCGCATCCGATCAGGGGCCACACGCCGGCCAATGGGATAACGGCCCGCTCATCGAAGAAATTCTCGCTCTGCGCAATGAAGCCGCCGGAATTCTCGGCTTCAGCTCCTACGCCGAACAATCAGTCGAAACGAAGATGGCTTCTTCGGTCGACGAAGTCGTGGAGTTTCTAAGAGATCTCGCAGCACGCAGCAAGAAAATGGCCAAGCAAGAACTTGCTCAACTGCAAGAGCTAGCCGACCAGCCACTAGAACCCTGGGATATAGGCTATTACTCCGAAAAACTGAAGCAGCGCGATTTGCAGCTTTCCGAAGAAGCGCTGCGGCCGTTTTTTCCAATCGATTCTGTGCTCAACGGATTGTTCAATCTTGCAAAAACGCTCTTTGGCATTAGCCTCGAGGAAGTGCCATTTCCCCAGCGCTGGCATGAAACCGTGCGTTACTTTGTATTGCGCGACAAATCTGGCGCTGAAGTGGGTGGCCTGTTAACTGACTTCTTTGCGCGCCCAAACAAGCGCGGCGGCGCATGGATGGACGTCTGTCGCAATAACGCAAGCATGGGAGATATTAGCCAACGGCCAGTTGCTCAATTGGTCTGTAATTGCAACAGCCCCAGTAACGAAACGCCATCGTTGCTGACGCACAGCGACGTGGTTACGTTATTTCACGAATTCGGCCACGCGATCCACCATTTGCTCACAGAGGTGCCTTACCCCTCGCTCGCAGGCATCAATGGGGTTGCTTGGGATGCCGTAGAGCTGCCCAGCCAGTTCCTCGAAAACTATGCATTCGAACCCGATGTTCTCAGCCAAATTGCCAAACACTACAAGACAGGTGAAACGCTGTCGGCGCAGAAAATGCAGACCTTGCAGAAATCACGAACGTTTCTTGCCGGAATGGGCATGGTGCGGCAACTCGAATTTGCGTTATTCGACTTTCTTCTGCACACGCGGCGAGACAAGACCAACCTGGATAAGGTGCGCGAGTTGATCGACGATGTGCGCCGAGAAGTGGCGGTCATAATGCCGCCCAACTACAACCGTTTCGCCAACAGCTTTTCGCACATATTTGCAGGCGGTTATGCCGCTGGCTACTACAGTTACAAATGGGCGGAAGTTCTGGCGGCGGATTCCTTCGCTGCTTTCCAGGAAGCAGGCGTGTTCGACCAATCTATAGCGCAGAGATTTCGCGAATCCATCCTCGCCGTCGGCGGCAGCCGAGATGCCATCGATGCTTTCATCAGTTTCCGTGGCCGCGCGCCGAAACTCGACGCATTGCTG
>JAHEEO010000296.1 GCA_024640665.1 Rhodospirillales bacterium
GCTGGTCGGGAAAAACCGTGGCCAACAAGTCTTCGGCATCGGTACGCTGAAATTGAGGTGGTACCTTCTTGCCGTTACGAAACCGGCGGACGGCTAGCCCAATGGTTGAATTCCAGCGCCAATACGTCGGGAATATTGGCGCGCCCAGAATTGCCTGAGATAGAACGTGCTCTACGGTTGTACTGGATAGGTATTTCGCTACTTCTGCCAGCTGAAAGCTATGCACTGCACCGAGCGACAACACAATAGAGTCTTCCAGCGCAGCAGCCTGCAACTCGAAATTGAAACGGCGACAAAAACGCTTACGAAGCGCCAGCCCCCAAGCCCGATTGATTCGCGAACCAAGCGGTGAATGCACGACCAAATGCGTATCGCCAGCCTCGTCAAAAAACCGTTCAAACACAATCTGTACGTCACTCGGCAATCCGCCCAACGCTGCGCGGGCCGCGGCCAGATAATCGACGAGCTGCGTAGCTGTCGAATGGGCCAGCTGCAGCCGCGAGGCAAGTTGCGCTGCAACCGCTTTAGGCGTTTGGTCCGACAGTGCGTTGTCGATCTCGGATCGAAGCCGCGATACGGCATGCGACAATACATCCGTGCGTCCAGGGGCTTCGCCGAACCAAAAAGGAATGGTCGGCGGCTGCCCCGCGGCATCTTCGACAAATACTTTACCTGTCTTCACTCGAATGATTCGGTAAGACATGTTGCCCAGTTGAAAGATGTCGCCAGGGAGACTCTCGAATGCAAAGTCTTCGTTAAGCGTACCGATCGGAAACTCGTTGGGCAGCAGGACGACATCGTAGTCAAACTGATCGGGTATAGCGCCGCCATTGGTGACTGCCGTCAATTTTGCGCCACGTCGACCTCTCAGCATGCGGTTAACACGATCGAAGTGTATATGTGCACTGCGGCGCCCACGGTGCGTCGAAAAACCATCCGCGAGCATTGCCACAACGGCATCGAATTTGTCCGGTTCCAGTTCCGCGTAGTTGGCCGCCTGGCTCAACCGTGAGCGTAACGATTCGAGCGGCCAATCTTGCATCCCCACTTCTGCAACGATGTGCTGTGCGAGCACGTCCAACGGCGCGCGGCAAATCTCAACAGCGTCGAGTTCGTCACGCCGGACACTATCGATCAATGCAGCGCACTCGACGAGCTCGTCGCGTGACAAAGGAAATAGGCGTCCTTTAGGAAGCTGGCCCAATCCGTGTCCGGAACGCCCGACTCGCTGCAGAAATGTTGCAACACCGTGCGGCGAGCCCAACTGGCAAACTAAATCGACGTCACCGATATCAATGCCCAGTTCCAAAGATGCCGTCGCGACGAGTGCTTTCAGCTTGCCTGCTTTCAGCCGCTCTTCGGCCTGCAGGCGATGCTCTTTGGCCAAGCTGCCATGATGCGAAGTGACATGCACTTCGCCGACACGTTCAGCGAGATGTCTAGCAACACGCTCAGCCAAACGGCGCGTATTCACAAAAATGAGCGTCGTCTTGTGTGCTGCGACCAACTCGGCCAGGCGATCGTAAACCTCGGTCCACACTTCATTGGCCATGATGGCCTCCAGCGCGGAGTTCGGCAGCTCCAGTGCCAGATCGCGGTCCCGCTTATGTCCTTCGTCGACAATAACGCAATCGCGGTTTACGGTGCCGGTCAAAAATTGGGCGGTCAGCTCGATGGGCTTCGTCGTCGCTGAAATGCCAACCCGCACTGGCGGCGATTCACACAAGGCCTCAAGCCGCTCAAGAGATAACGCAAGATGCGCGCCGCGCTTATTACCAAGCAATGCGTGAATTTCGTCCACGATGACGGTCTTTACCGCCGACAACATGCGCCGCCCGGAATCTGACGTCAGCAATACATACAGAGACTCCGGTGTCGTGACCAAAATGTGCGGCGGCATCCGGCGCATCTTCGCGCGCTCACTTTGGGGCGTATCGCCGGTGCGGACCGAAGCCCGAATTGGCGCGTCGGGCAGCATTTCGGCGGCCAGTTCTCGCCGAATTCCGTCCAACGGCTGTTGTAAGTTCTTCTGGATATCGTTGGAGAGTGCCTTCAACGGCGATACATACAAGACTTGGGTTTGATCCGGCAGGCAGCCCGTTTGCGCTTGTTTGACCAACTGATCGATTACCGCGAGAAAGCCGGCCAGGGTCTTACCCGAACCGGTCGGCGCACTGATCAGCGTG
>JAHEEO010000151.1 GCA_024640665.1 Rhodospirillales bacterium
CGTCGGCATTGGCAACGGCAATAGCGCCTGAAAACAGCAGTCGCCGCATTGTTTCTGCGACCGGCGAATGTCCTTCCAGATAGCTCGGTTCCATTAGGCTCATGGTGCCCTGAACAGCGACTTCTAGATCGTTGTAAGAGACGCCGCCTTTCTTCATCAGGACCGATTCGTGAAATAGCTGCAGAGCACGTACCCTCAAAGGGCTGAAAGGGTGTGTCGAAAACCAGTCTTCCCGCGGCGGACCCTGGCCGGGTTCAGCATCGGTTGCCTGCATATCGTCGACTTGGGTAATAAACTCGTCCAGATTGAATTCAATTGAGTTGCTGCTAAGTCCCGAAGCCAGCCTGAACAATGACAGGGCTACTGCGTTGAAGTCGTTGGCGCAGTATGCGCCGGCGCGGTCCGCTGAGATTTCTGCATAGCGCGACCAGGCAAACAACTCTAATGCCAGTCGCGGGCTGATTGGATGTTGACCGTTCAACAAGAAGCCGATGGGTATGTCGTGATGTCTATAGATGTGATGACCAATCTCATGGCCCATTACAAAGCATAGCTGTCGATCTTCGAATGACTCCAATAAGCTTGACGAAAACATAATATACAGTCGGCCTTCTTCAGGGTTGAAACAGGCGGCGTTGTACTGTGGGCTAGAGTAGACATATAGCTCGAGAGGGAGTTCGAGGCCAAGCCGCTGCGTGCATTCATCGGCTACGGCATGGACCTGTTTTGCCATGCTGCGAGTCAACCGTACGGAAGTTGCGAGCAAGCGCCGGCGCAGGCCGGTATAACCGCTTTCTCTTAGTTTGCTTATGGCTTCGTTGGCCTTGATAACGTCGTGATGTGCTCGCAACGTGTTGTACAGTGACTGATCATGCTGTGAGCGAATTTTGCTGGCGGTCATGGTTCTTAATGGGCTTCGTTGAATTTCCGTTGCTATGATACGGTCGTAGCTGCCGTAGACAACTAAAAACGCTGCGGCCTTTGAATGAATATGCAACCGAACGATACTGGGGTTACCAAAATGCTGAATCAGCGTGCCAGTAGTACGAAAGCGACTGCCCTTTGCTTGCAGTCAGTTGGGCAGCTGCATGCGTTGTTGTGCGTAGTCGTTTTTTGCCTGCAAGTATTTTCGGACGCTGCACAAGCGCAGGCAGGCGGCGAAATGATTTACATGCAACACTGTGCCGGTTGTCACGAAGCACCCGATACGCGCGCGCCGAGCAGGGACGTGCTGAATCAGATGTCAGTTTCGCGCATCGTCCGGACGATGGACTTCGGCATAATGATGAGCGTCACCTACATGCTCGATCGCGATCAAAGACGCGCCGTAGCCGGTTTTCTCGGTGCGGCGGACGAAGATCGGCAACCGCCCGCAGCGGCGCTGTGCGCCGATCCACAGGTGGTTGTTGACCTCAATTCCACTGGGGCATGGAACGGCTGGAGTCCGTCAGACTCAAATTCGCGTTTTCAGGCCGAACCCGGGTTTACTCAATATGAGCTCGATGATCTTAGCCTGCAGTGGGCATTCGCCTTTGACGGCGATGTGAATGCATTCGCGCCGCCAGCAGTGTTCGGTGATCAGCTGTTTGTTGGCAGCGCTGGCGGGCTCGTTTATGCATTGGATGCAAAGACTGGTTGTATCCGTTGGCAGTATCAAGCGGATGGCCCCGTGCGCACTGCAATGCGTGTTGCAGAACTGCAAGCGCTTCGCGATGGCGCTGCACATGCTGTGTTTTTTGGTGATCAGGCGGGTGGTTTTTATGCTGTCGGCGCAGAGACCGGCAAGCTGTTATGGCGGGATCGTCCAGAGCCGCATGAATCCACCAAACTGACAGGTGCGCCGGTCGTTCATGCAGGCGTGGTTTATGTTCCGGTGGCGTCGTGGGAAGAAAGTCGGCCACTGAACCCTGCTTACGAGTGCTGCACTTTTCGTGGCAGTGTCGTGGCGTATCGAATTGATGACGGCGAGCGGTTGTGGCAGTCCTTTCTGGTGCAGGAGACACCGCAAGAAACTGGCGTTACCGAGGCGGGCGTCAAACTGTGGGGACCTTCCGGCGCCGGAACCTGGTCTGCGCCTACGCTGGATACGCAGCGCGGTGTGCTTTATGTCACGACAGGCAATAACTATACGGGAATGACGCCTTACAGCGATGCAGTGGTTGCGATTTCCTTGCGCACCGGTGAAATCGAGTGGTCGCGACAGTTGACGCCTGGAGATGAATTCAATCTTTATTGTCGACGCTTGAACGAAGGCTGTCCCGGTGAGGACTTCGATATCGGTGCATCTGCCGTTCTCGAAAACTTGCCCGGCGGTCAACGGGTACTGGCAGTCGGGCAGAAATCCGGCATGGTGTTTGGATTGGACCCCGACGACCGCGGCCGCTTGCGTTGGCAAACCCGCGTTGGCAGCGGTGGCATCAATGGCGGTGTCTTGTGGGGTATGGCCAGCGACGGTCAACACATTTATGCGTCGGTCTCGGATCTGGCGCGGCGTCAACAAGGCGATCGGGACGCGTTCGATCCGCGTCCCAACGGCGTTGATCCTTCGCAAGGGGGTGGCCTTACGGCGCTCAATCTGGGAACTGGCGAAGTTGTTTGGCACGCAACGCCGACGCCGTGCCCAGCTCAACAGATCGTATGCAGCCCAGCACAACCGGCTGCGGTCACCGCCATGCAGGGTCTGGTGTTTTCTGGTGCTGTGGACGGCCACTTGCGCGCGTTTGCTGCTGACACTGGCCGTGTGCTTTGGGATTTTGATACCGCGCAGCGTTTTGAAACGATAAATGGCGTGCCTGGGCGTGGCGGCTCCATCGACGGTGATGGTGCCGTCATCGCTGGGGGCATGGTTTACATTACCTCCGGCTACGGCCGCAATGGCGGAATGCCCGGCAATGTGCTGTTGGCGTTTGCGCCCGATACGCGCTAGCGGATTATTCGCCGAATAACTCTGCGTAGTCTTTGTTGTTCTCGGCGCAAACGTACTCGCCAATTTCCCATTCGGGGTGTAACACTAAGTTTCCGCTATAACGTACGGGCTCCGCAAAGACATTCGGATCTTCTACAGTTGCCGTGTATTGAATGGTGTCGTAGCCGGTGCGGTGGTAGCGTTCAACAACGTGCATTGCTTGGGTATGACGATTTCCGCTGACCCGCGTCTTGTCATTGAAACCGACAAC
This sequence comes from Rhodospirillales bacterium, assembly GCA_024640665.1. Classification (GTDB taxonomy): domain Bacteria; phylum Pseudomonadota; class Gammaproteobacteria; order Steroidobacterales; family Rariloculaceae; genus JAHEEO01. The sequence continues at coordinate 3,177 of JAHEEO010000151.1, forward strand.
GTCTACAACGAGAGTTTCCCCGTCCCAGTGACCAACTGAATGCCCCATCCACGTTGGATCCAGATCCTCGGGATGGTTTACGCCTATGGGTATGATGCGGAATAAGTTGTAGGCTTCATACAGGATTACGACCACGTCAGATTTGTGCACGATCTGCAATGGATAGGGCACCATTGTTGCAGCCGGAACACCTGGCGGCAGACACAGCGCTCCTTGGCCAAGATCGTCGTCGCGCTGTGGAATGCGAAACCCTTCAGCGCCAGCGCGCAATTGCACGTCGCCGACCATGCGCACATCGCGACCGCCGAGATAGAGTCCAGACAGGTCGGGCTTACCGTCGGGCAAGCGTGGGATCTCTCGGACTGCGCTCGCGGCTTTGCTTTGGTCGGTGGCAGCAATGCCGGCAACCTCCACCGTAACCGATTCCTGCTTCCGGCCACCACCACCGGTAACAGTCAGTGTGTAGGTTGTCGTTGCGCTGGGCGAAATCGATTGCGCGCCGCGAGTTGCGACGGCGCCAACGTCCGGATCGATAGTCAGTGAATAAGCGTTAATGCCTTCCCAACGCAAAGTGGCGGACTCACCCGGATCTATGCTTGCCGGCTCAACGCTGAAGCTGAGTATTCTTTCTTCAGGGCCGTCAGGTGCCGCCCCAGGGAAGCCTGACGGCGGTGGTGCCTGAGCAAGCGCTGTGCCGAGCGACAGGGAGAGGCAAATTCCCAAGGCGTATCGGACTCGAGTCGGCGTCCGGGCAGATGCGATGCCTCGTGTGTGCATGGTCATACTCGAGACCAGACACGCAACTCGGTGCCATCGCTGAGAATAGCGATAGCGCCGCGCATAGCGGGAGCGCCCGACTTGGCGGGTGCTCCTGTAAATACTATTTCATCACCTGCCTGGACAGTGCTTTGTCGCCAGCCATACCTGCGCAGTAATACGGGCGGATCGAGTTCGACGCTCCATTCCACAAGTTCGCCTGCGTCGTTTTCACTTGTGAAGAACAGAAAAACATGGGGGCTGGTCCACTCAATTTTTGTGACCGTTCCGCTCAATGTAATGAGATTGTCGTTGTCGTACATCGCCACGGAGTGGTGAGCTGTGGCGAGCAACGGTGCGGTGAGCAGCAAGAATAGAGCTAGTGCGCGCATAAGTTTGGTCTCCATTCAGTCATTATATAGGGCCTCCAGTTGATTTTGGGGGGCGTGACAGACAAGCTATGAATACGGCCTCGCCAAAATGGAGAATAACTAATGAAGCTCGAGACCCAATGCATTCACGCAGGAACGGTTCCGGATCCCGTAACGAACTCAAGAGCAATCCCGATTCATCGGACTAGTTCGTATGTGTTCAACAGCACTGAACACGCCGCCAATCTATTTGCGCTTCGCGAATTGGGCAACGTTTACACCCGGCTGATGAACCCAACTCAAGACGCGCTTGAGCAGCGTGTTGCTGCTATGGATGGTGGAGCGGCAGCGCTGGCGCATGCTTCAGGCACCGCAGCGATCTTTAACTCCATAAATAACATCTGCAAGGCTGGCGACGAGATTGTCTCTGCTGACAATCTCTATGGCGGAACATATACGATGTTCAACGACATATTTCCGCAGTTTGGCTACAAAGCGAAATTCGTAGACCCAAACAATCCGCAGAATTTCGCCGCTGCGATTACATCGAACACTAAAGCGCTGTTTTGCGAGACGCTGTCGAATCCGGCTTGTGATGTGGCGGACATTGAAGCGATTGCGAATATTGCACATGATCATGGTATTCCGTTAATTGTCGATGCAACGTTTACAACGCCGGTGCTGCAACGCCCTATTGAGCATGGGGCCGATATCGTCATTCATTCGTTGACGAAATGGATGGGCGGTCACGGCACGGGTATCGGTGGCATTGTCGTCGACTCTGGCCGGTTTAATTGGCAAAGCGACAAGTTCCCGCTGATGACGGAGCCTGACGCCAGTTATCACGGAATTCGCTGGGCCTACGACTTGCCCGAGCCGCTGGCGCCCGTCGCCTATATTCTGCGAATGCGCGTAATACCGATGCGTAATCTTGGCGCATGTTTGAGTCCAGATAATGCATGGATGTTCATGCAGGGGCTGGAGACGCTGCCATTGCGCATGGAGCGACACTGTTCCAATGCACGGCAAGTTGCCGAGTACCTACAGCAGCATGAGCAGGTTGAGTGGGTGCGCTATCCTGGGTTGCCTGGGGATCCGTCCTATTCGAAGAACGAAAAATACTTAAACGGAATGGGCGGCTCGATGGTCGTTTTCGGTATCAAAGGCGGACAGGCTTCGGGCGTGAAATTTATCGAGGCGTTGGAACTCTTTAGCCATCTTGCAAACGTGGGCGATGCGAAAAGCCTTGCGATTCACCCGGCAACCACGACACATTCGCAACTCAATGCAGATCAGCAAGCCGGTGCGGGGATCACGCCAGAGCTGGTGCGATTGTCGGTTGGTATCGAGCATATTGACGACATTGTGGAAGATCTCGACAAAGGTTTAGCTGCAGCGCTTTAAGCCATCTCACGAACAATATCGCAGTTTAGAATGAGCGGGCCCGTAACTAAAGTCATCGACGAGTTTACGTTCGAGGATGGCAGTACTTTCGGTGCGGTTCCCGTGGCCTACCAAACATGGGGCCAGCTCAATTCGGCCGGCGACAATTGCGTCGTCGTGTGTCATGCACTGACCGGCAATACCAACGTGGCGGATTGGTGGGGCGAGCTGTTTGGTCCGGGTCGCGCATTTGATACGGAAAAAGATTTCGTTATCTGCGCTAACGTCATCGGGTCGCCATATGGCACTTTGTCACCGCTAACGCTCGACAGTCGCAGTGGAGAGCGTTTCGCGGCATCCTTTCCGGTGCCCACTATTCGCGACACAGTAAATCTGCATCGAAAATTACTCGACTTGCTAGGCGTAAAACGTGTGCGCATGTGCATCGGCGGTTCCATGGGTGGCATGCAGGTGCTGGAGTGGGCATTTCATCGTGACTTGGTCGAGTCGCTAGTGCCTATCGCCGTCGGCGGGCGTCACTCAGCCTGGTGTATCGCTTGGAGCGAATCACAGCGGCAGGCTATCTTTGGGGACCCCCATTGGAACGATGGGCGTTATACGGATGAGTCACCGCCATCGCTTGGTTTAGCAATTGCGCGCATGATTGCGATGACCACGTACCGCTCATTTACGTCGTTTAATCAACGGTTTGGGCGGGCTGTCGGCGAGGGCGGCGCGGATGCTCAGTTTGCGATGAAGGGCTACTTGCATTATCAGGGTGCGAAGTTGGTCGATCGATTCGATGCAAACTGTTATGTGCGGTTGACTGAATCCATGGATTCTCACGATGTTGCGCGCGGGCGAGGCGACTATTTAGAAGTGCTTGCCAGCATCACGCAGCCAACCCTGGTAGTTGGAATTGATTCGGATATCCTGTATCCGATTGCAGAACAAGAAGAGCTCGCGGCATATTTACCGAATGCCGAACTCGCAGTGATAAGCGCTCCGCATGGGCACGACTCATTTTTGATTGAACGCATCGAATTGAGCGAGAGAATTGCGGAGTGGCGGCGCAGAGTGCTCGAGTAGAATTCAGGCAAGCGATAGCACTAATTTTCATACAACCAGAACTATGGAATACGACGATGATCATTGACTGTCACGGACACTACACCACGGCACCGGGTGAACTGGGAGAATATCGCGACGCGCAGAAAGCAGCATTGTCAAAAGACCCTAACGCGCGCTCGAGCAAAGGAACTATCGATATCAGTGACGATCAGCTTCGCGAGAGTGTCGAAGGTGCGCAGCTGAAGCTGCAGCGTGAACGCGGCACGGATGTTACGATTTTTTCGCCGCGCGCAAGCTGGATGGGCCATCACATCGGCAACGCATCAACAAGTCAGGCATGGACCGAGCACTGCAACGATCTAATCTATCGGCTCACGCAGTTGTATCCCAAGAATTTTGTCGGCGTGGCGCAGTTGCCTCAGTCGCCAGGTGCGGACATTGATACATCTGTTCGAGAGCTGGAACGAACAATTAACGAACTGGGATTCATTGGGTGTAACTTGAACCCGGACCCCACTGGCGGATTTTTTACCGGCCCGGAGCTTGGTGATCGTTACTGGTATCCCATCTACGAAAAGATGTGCGAGCTTGAAGTGCCGGCGATGATTCATGTCAGCGGCGCATGCAATACGCCCTATTTTCAGACCACAGGTTCG
>JAHEEO010000152.1:0-6010 GCA_024640665.1 Rhodospirillales bacterium
CAAGTCAAGCGCCGCAGGCGGGCTGTCTTCCTTCAGCGCCAACAACACGTTCTTGTGATTGATAATGTGCGTGTTCGCTGTGCTGCGACTCAATCCCGCTGCGGCCGGGAGGTCAACCGCCGGGTTGCGATACATGGGGAACAACAACTCGCCGGCTTTGTCTTGCGCTACATATCGTTCGTTTTTGACAAAGCGGCTGCGATAGTCGACCCGTCCATTCTTGATCCGGAACATGCTGGCATGCCCTTCGCCATCAAACGGGATATTTCCGGGCTTCAACGGATACTGGGCATCGGGGCCCACTCGATAAAAGGCGCCGTTGAGATCGGTGGGTATGGTGCCGGTGACTTCACAGTCAGACACAGTGGCTTCGAGCCGGTACAGTTGGGTAGGGTTACGCATCGATGGCCGCAGGTCAGTCTGGGCTGGCGCTCCCGCAGGCGGTCCTTGCTGTGCTTGCGCATTGTTTGCGATCAGTGCTGCGGCACCGACTCCGGCAGCTGCGCCGAGCGCGCCGCTCATAAATGATCGGCGATCGACCGTGTCGCGTTCATCCGTCATTAGGTATCCTCCAGGTAAGCGATCAAAGCACTATAACCGCCCCAACTTGGCAGGGAAACCATCTACGGGCGTGGTCTCTACGTGTGCCGCCGCGCGTGCGCTTTCGGCGGCAGGCATGCGTTCTTCGGCTAGTTGTTGTCGCCGCCTGAAGACCCGGCGAATACGTCACGACCGTCCGCGAGTTTGACGGATCGGGCATTACCTACGTGGGGATCATTGCGTGCTCGCCATCCCGATACCGTCACGAGATCTCCAGGTTGCAGCGAATCGCGTCGCCAGCCCTGGCGCATGAGGCCGTTGGGGCTGCCCAACTCGAAGTCGTAATTGACGACCTTGCCGTTTTCTTCAACGTCGACATAAAAGCGAGCATGGGGGTTCATCCATTCTACCAACGTGACGGTACCGGTGACTTCGATTGGCTGATCCCGATCGAATTCCGCGGCGAAGGCATGGTGAGCCAAGGCGGCGATTGGCGCCGTGGCAAAGCTGGCGGCAATGACGCAAATGCGCCAGATTCTAATGTTCATGCGTATGACTTCCTATGGGTCGAAATAGCGCGTGGATTTCTCATTTTCGTTACAAATGAACTCGATGAGGTTGGTGTCTAGCATGATGCCGTGCTCCACGCGGACCGTAAACGGTTCGGTATAAGCGGTGTCATCGATGATGGTGACATCGACAATCATGTGGCCGTAATTATCGCGCGTAAACCGCTCGATAATCCTGCCCTGGTCAGTCAGCGGGCTGCCATTGACGTCCAACCAGCCGCCGTCGCGCAAATGGGTAGTTTCTACAACCAGCGTATCGCCTTCCCAGTGGCCAATCGAATAGCCGTACCACCACGGTTGCGGGTCATTGTCAGGGGATGGCCGGCCGTCCAGAAAAATCTGGCGTAGACCTTGATTGCCCTCCCAGATCATGACGATCAGGTTTTCTTGCTGAACGATCTTGCGCGGCTGCGGATGCAAATGCAGCTGCATATGCCCCATCGGCAGGCAGTTTGCGTCGGGGTTATCTTTCATGCCATCGGCGACACGTTGTTCCATCAATTCTCGCGCCCACGGCCGATACGGTAGACCGCCTTCGATGTTGGCTCCCAAATCGAAAAACGTTGCATCCGGTGGGGCACCGGTCGGGCCTGCGGCATCCGCGTTCTGCTCTGCTTGGCCAAAGCCGCCAAAGCGGTCCCAGATGCCGGATAGGTCTGGGGTTCCCCAACCCGTTCTCGGTGTGGGCGCTGTCAGATCAGGCTCGCCATCAGCCGTCCGCGGCACGTTGGCTGTTGGGTAGGGCGGCCATTGTGCGTTTGCCGTGCCGCCCAAACTTATGACTGCGGTTAAACTTAGTGCGAAGAGAATTCGGTTCATGATCCGATGAGTTTGTTTGGAAACTGTTCGAAAAATACCTGATCGTCGGGGCATTTGCGAACGTTGCGCGGATGCTGCTCTGGCGTCGTGCCGATTCCATTTTCGATTTTAAGTGCGTTAACCTAGTCCGCTATGCAAAGCGTGCTCAAAGACCCGCTCGTTCACTTTCTGCTGATAGGCGGGCTGTTCTTCGCGGTTTTCGTTTGGCGGAATGACACGCCGGATCCCGGCCGGATTACGATCACGCAAGATCAGTTGATCGAGTTGGCTCGAACGCAGACGCCGATTGCAGGCAGCGACTTATCCCGCGCGCAACTCGAAGCGCTCGTTGAGCCGGCGATTCGAGAGGAAATTTATTATCGTGAAGCCCTCGCGCTGGAGCTGGATGTCGATGACGATCAGGTTCGAACGCGCCTGATCGAAAAAATGCGCTACTTAACGGAAAACCTGGCTGATCCCGAGCCGGCTTCCGAAGCGCAACTGCTGGCCTTTTTCGAAGCGGACCCTGCTCGGTTCCTGGTCCCTGAGGCCGTGAGTTTCGAGCATGTGTTCCTGAGCCCCAGCCAGCGCGGCGCGACAATCGACGCCGATGCTGCGCAGCTGCTGTTGCAATTGCGCGGTGGCGAGTCTGGCGAAAACCTGGGCGACCGGACGCCGCTGGGCTATCTGTTCGATGCCGCCACGCAGCCGCGTCTGGCGGTGCTGTTCGGCGAAGCCATGACGGAGGCGCTGTTTACGCTGCCGCTCGATGCATGGCATGGCCCTTTCGAGTCTGATTTCGGCTTGCATCTGGTGCGCGTGCGCAGCCGAAGCGCGGCGCGCCAACCCGCCTTTGCGCAAGTGCGGGATTTGGTGCTGGACGCGTTTGCTGTTCAACGCAGACAGGAACGAAATGAGGCCGCTTTTCAGCAGATGCGATCTCGCTACGACGTGACCGTCGAGTGGCCGCAGCGCTCGGCAGAGAGTCAGCGGTGAATGGCCGCAGACTGTTCGGCTGGATAGCCTGCTGCGTGTGGGTTGGCGCTGGTCTAATCGCCGGGACCGTGCAGGCGCATCGCTTGAGCCCTGCGTATTTCGGCCTTACCGAAACCGTGCCGGAGACTTATTCGGCACAGTGGAAAGTCTCGATTCCGGGCGGCCTTGCGGACGTGCTCGAGCCGCAGATTCCCGCGGCCTGCAGCGTGGTCGGCGATGTGCGGCGCTTTCTTGTCGATGATGCGCGGTTGATGCATGCCGAGCTTCGTTGTGAGACCGGTTTGGCGGGTCAGCAATTCACGGTCAATGGGCTCAGCGCCACCGATACGGATGTGCTATTGCGCATCGACTTTCTGGATGGCACTTCATTTACACATCGTTTGGTTCCAGAGGCCGATAGCGTCGTCATTCCGGTAAAGCCCAGCGCGTTGGACGTCATGGCCACCTATTTGGCGCTTGGTGTAGAGCACATTCTGCTAGGTGTCGATCATCTATTGTTCGTTTTTGCGTTATTGCTGCTCGTGAGCCAAATGCGCCGGCTGATAGCGACAATCACGGCCTTCACAATTGCGCACAGCATGACGTTGGCCGCGGCGGCGCTCGGTTACGCAAATGTTCCGTCAGCGCCCGTCGAGGCGATTATTGCGCTGAGCATCGTATTTTTGGCGACTGAGCTTGCGCGGCGCTATGCGGCCGAGGCCAGCGGCATCGCGCCGGCAACGACTCTTGCTTACCGATTCCCGTGGCTCGTGGCCTTTTCCTTCGGCCTGTTGCACGGATTTGGTTTTGCCGGTGCGCTGGCCGAGATTGGTTTGCCGGGAAATGCGATACCTTTGGCGCTGCTGTTCTTTAATCTTGGCGTCGAAGTGGGCCAGCTTTTGTTTGTTGGCGCCATACTGGCGCTGGGTTGGCTGTTGCGGCGCGTATCACTGCCAACCCCACAATGGTTGCCGCGGTTGGCCGCCTACGCGATCGGGTCGGTGGCCGCGATGTGGCTGCTCGAGCGCACCGTTTCTTCGATATAGAGGTCAAGATGGAAGCAATTATTAGCACGATCGCGGCAATTAACGACATTATTTGGCACGATTTCGCGCTCTATACGCTACTCGGGGTTGGCGTTCTGTTCACGGTCTGGAGTGGCTTTTGCCAGTATCGATCACTGACGCATGGCGTCAGTATCGTACGCGGCAAGTACGACGATCCCAGCGATCCTGGCGCGATCAATCATTTTCAGGCCTTATCCACGGCGCTGTCGGCCACCGTCGGGCTGGGCAATATCGCCGGCGTCGCATTAGCCATCACAACGGGCGGGCCTGGCGCTTTATTTTGGATGTGGGTCGTCGGCTTGGTCGGCATGAGCTTGAAGCTGACGGAAGTCACTCAGTCCATGCTATTTCGCGACACCAGCGATCCCGCTAATCCTCACGGCGGCCCAATGTGGGTCTGTCGACGCGGCTTTGCCAAGCTCAGCCCGCAACTCGGTGGTGTCGGCACCGTTATTGGCGCGATCTTTTGCCTGACGCTCCTTGTGTCAACGGTCACCGGTGGAAACATGGTGCAGGCTTGGAATGTAGCCGACGTCTCATTCACTAATTTTGGCATTCCTAGATGGGTCGCCGGGTTTGTGCTGGCAAGCGCGGTCGCTTTGGTTATCGTTGGCGGTATCAAGAGAATTGGCGATGTGGCCGCACGGGTCGTGCCGGCCATGTGCGTGCTGTACGTGCTGGCAGGCTTCATCGTGATCATTGCCAATATCGCCGATGTCCCCAGCGTATTCCGGCTCATTTTCGCTGAAGCGTTTTCACCGACGCAGGGCGTCGGCGCATTCGTTGGCGGAACTGCGGGGTATGGCTTCTTGATCGGCATGCAGCGCGCATTGTTTTCAAGTGAAGCAGGTCAGGGCTCGGCGCCCATCGCGCACTCTGCCGCGAAGACCGATGAGCCGGTGCGTGAAGGCATCGTCGCCGGGATTGAGCCGTTCATTGATACGTTGTGCGTGTGTACGTTGACCGGGCTGGTGATACTGCTCAGCGGCGTTTGGAATCGAGCACCTATGCTGGAGTACAGCGGCGCAGCGAATTTGATCCAGGTGGTGAGCGGCGATTCGGCGCTTGCAGCTGCGGGCAACGTTGCTTGGCAGGTTTCCGACCTGCGCGTCGAAATGGCGGATAGCTTGTCTGGCGATCAGCTGCTCGATGGACGGACCGTGTATCTCGCCATAGATTCCCACACCAACGCGGCCACCGGTATGAGCCGGCATCGACATAACGGCACGCTGAGCGGCAGTGAAGCGGCGGGTTGGACGGCGCGCTTTCCAGACTTTGTAGCGCCTGCCGGCGTTGTGCCGACGATCGCAATCGACGGCGTGTTTTTTGAGCTTGCCGGCGCATCGCTGACCGCGTCGGCCTTCGACAGCGTCATTCCGGGCTTAGGTTTCTGGATCGTTCCGTTAGCCGCCTGGTTCTTTGCCTTCTCGACAATAATTTCGTGGAGTTATTACGGTGAGCAAGGCATCGTGTACCTGCTCGGCGAAGGCGCCGTCAGGTCTTATCGCATTATTTACTGCCTGTTAATCATGGCTACCGTCATGATGATTCAAACACAGGATGAACTCGAGACGTTCATGAATCTCGGCACCGGTGTCATGCTGTGGGCCAATATACCAATCATGTTGATTTTTGGGCCGATCGCGATGCGCGCTTATCACGAGTATTTCCGCCGCCTGAGGGAAGGAGAAATGGAGCCGCCTCACGCCGCGCCAAGCTTAATGGATGTGATATCCGGCGATGACGTTGAATAGTCAACAGTTTCACCTCGCGCTCTGATTGCCGTGAAAATACGAACCGCTGTTGTCGGCAGTTATCCGCAACCTGAATGGTTGGTGGATCGTGCGATGCTGAAGAAATTCATGGCGCCGCGTATACGGGTCAGAGAAATCTGGCGATTGCCGGAGTCTATTCTCAGCGCGGCGCAGGATGATGCAACCGAGCTTGCCATTCGCGATCAAGAGCGTGCTGGAATCGACATCATTACCGACGGTGAGATTCGGCGTGAAAGTTACTCCAATCAATTTGCTAATGCGCTCGAGGGAATCGATTCAACTCGGC
>JAHEEO010000152.1:6020-7368 GCA_024640665.1 Rhodospirillales bacterium
CCCGCTGGTCAGCGGCCCAATTCGGCGCAAACACGCCGTCGCAGTAAGTGACCTCGAGTTCCTGCGAAGCAAGACAGACAAGACCATCAAGATTACATTGCCAGGCCCGTTTACGATGTCGCAGCAGGCCGTCGATGCCTACTATGACGATCCTGAAAAGCTGGCCTTTGCTTATGCCGAAGCGGTAAACGAAGAGGTACACGCACTGTTTGCTGCGGGTGCGGATATCGTGCAGCTCGACGAACCGTGGTTGCAGGCACGTGCAGAGAATGCGCGCAAATTTGGTGTTGCGGCAATCAACAAGGCTTTCGCAGATGCTGCGGGTGTGACGGCCGTGCATCTGTGTTTTGGTTATGCCGCAATTGTTAAAGACAAGCCGGCGGCGGGATATGCTTTTCTGGCTGAGCTCAATGATGCCAATGTCGATCAAGTTTCCATCGAGGCGGCTCAACCGAAACTTGATCTTTCAATTCTCAAGCAGTTGCCCCGCAAGACAGTGATGGTTGGCGTATTGAATCTGAATGACCCTGTTGCCGAAACTGCTGAGCAGGTGGCCGCGCGCATTCGCGACGTTCTCGAGTACTTGCCCCCGGAGCGGTTCATTGCGACACCGGACTGTGGGATGAAGTATATGCCGCGCGAATTGGCTTTCAATAAGCTTTGCGCACTGGCCCAGGGCGCCGAATTAGTCAGCGCTGAGATTTAGCGCTGCGTAGTTTAGACTAAGGGCTGTTCGGGAAATCGCGTTTGCTTAAAGCGCAGGCCATTCAGCCATGGCTGTCAGAAAATGAACTAACGTTCTTTGGTTCGTGTGATGGAGAAACTGCATGAATAAGAATTTGCTGCGCTTTTTTGCCGGAATTGTGGCCGTACTCGCTTTGCCGAGCGCTGCAATGTCACAGGCTTATTACTTCGAATCAACGTCAACCGACAAGGGCCCCGGTATGGGTCGCAATGGGCAAGTCACCCAAACGCGTTCGTATATTGATGGGGCCAATGCCCGCATCGAGTTTGTTGAAGCCGGTCGAGACGGGTTCTTTCAACAAGGCGGGTATCTGTTGACCAATGATGGTGGTGAGGTTGTCTATTTGGTTAATCCAGAAGAAGAGACCTATATGAGCTTCAATTTGGATGCATTGTTCGGCATGGCCAGCAGTGCGATGGAGGCTGCAGGCGGCATAGTCGACATGGAATTCGAAAATGTGTCGAGTGAGAAGCTCGCCGAAGTACCTGCCGGCAGTCTTCTGGGTTATGACACGACTCGTTTCGAGTTTCAAAGTCAGTTTTCGATGCGCATGGAAGTGCTCGGGTTTGCTAGAACCATGACCACCGAGACGCACTCTGAGAT
>JAHEEO010000005.1:0-23619 GCA_024640665.1 Rhodospirillales bacterium
CGCCTCGGCTAATTGAGCTTTGTCGAACGGCTGGCATACCTGTTTTGGTAGATCCAAAGGGCACCGATTTTTCGTGCTATCGCGGCGCCAGCGTTCTGACGCCGAATCAAGCAGAGTTTTTCGCAGTGGTGGGTCATTGTCACAGTGAAAGCCAGTTCGAGCAGCGCGGCCAGAAGCTCTGCGCCGAACTTGATCTTCAGGCGCTGTTGGTTACCCGCGGTAGTCAGGGCATGACATTATTTAGGCCGGGCATGGCGCCAGTGAGCCTAGCCGCGCTGGCACGCGAAGTATTTGACGTTACCGGTGCCGGTGACACAGTCATTGCAACAATGGCCGCAGGCATTGCTGCTGGATTAGACTTTGAGCAGGCAGCCGCGCTGGCAAATCTTGCCGCCGGCGTGGTCATAGCAAAGATTGGCGTAGCGACGGTGAGCCGTGCAGAGCTGCGATATGCCTTGCATCGGCGCGGCAGCGGCGGGGCTGGCGTAGTAACTCTCGATGAGCTCCTCGAAATTGTCAGCGAATGCAAGGCACGCGGAGAACGGGTAGTCATGACAAATGGCTGTTTCGACATTCTGCACGCCGGCCACGTCGCCTATCTAGATGAGGCGAAATCGCAAGGCGATCGCTTAATAGTCGCCGTCAATGATGATGCGTCCGTTAAGCGTTTGAAGGGGGCCGAGAGGCCGATAGTTGGAATCGAAGATCGAATGGCAGTCCTCGCTGGCCTTGCTTCCGTCGATTGGGTCGTGCCTTTTAGTGAAGACACACCTTTGGCACTCATCGAGCAGATTTTGCCAGACGTACTTGTTAAAGGCGGTGACTGGCAGCCCAAAGATATCGTGGGCAGCGATGTCGTTATTCGCAACGGCGGAGCAGTACGTTCACTACAATTCAAAGACGGCCGATCAACGACCGATCTAATTCAGAATATTCGCAACGTCTGATTCGCTAATTCAACCACTCGTCAACTTGTGCGACATCGGCCTCGGACAGACTGCCCGCGGCTTGTCTAAGCCTGAGCAGGTTCATTATGTACTCATAGCGACTAATCGCGTAATTCGACTGCGCGCGACGAAGATTGTTTTCAGCAGCCAGAACGTCAACTGTTGTTTGTGTGCCAACCTCGAACCCCGCTTCGGTGGCTCTAAGCGCGGTGCCGTTCGATTCAACTGCCTGCTGCAATGCCCGAACCCGCGAGATCTCCGCGGTTACTCCGAGAAAAGCGTCGCGAGTTTGTCGCTCGGTCTGACGCGCAACGCGCTCCAGGCCTTCCTGGGCGGCACGGTGACGATAAACGGCTTGTTGGATGCGCGAAGAATTCAAGCCGCCGGTGAATATTGGCATGCGCAGATTCAGTGACCAGTTGCGGCTTTCATTGTTACCAATTCGTGGTGGCGCAGCGACCGATACGCCGTTTTGAATGACAGTCGTTCGATTGTTCGACGCGCTGGTGGACGCGCCCCCCGATAGATCCAACGTTGGAAATCGAGCGGCCCGCAAGACTCGTATATCGTCCTGCGCAATATCAGTGCCTATTCGATTTGCAGCCAAGGACAGGTTCTGCTGCATTGCAGTGGCAACCCAATCCTCGGGCGACGGCGGGTCTGGCGGCAACAGCGGCAGATCATTACTGGGTGATTGCAGGTCGCTGACATAGTCGCCGATAATTTCACGAAGAAATTCTTGAGTGGAAGCGAGCGCGCGTTGTGCGCCGATTTCTACGGCAACCGAATTGTCGTATGCGGCCTGGGCCTGTTGAACATCGGTAATTGCGATAAGGCCGACATCGAAGCGTCGCTGAGCTTGCTCGAGCTGGCGGGCGATGGCTTCCCGTGATGCGACCTCCGCGGCGAGCAAATCGTCTGCAGCGAGTACGTTGAAATAGGCATCCGCAACGCGAAGCAACAAGTCTTGTTTGGCAGCCTCGAGGTTGAGTTCGGCTTGCGCGATGACTTTGTCGGCCTGTTTCAATGATCGAATGCTGCTCATGTCAAACAGCGTTTGGGAGACATTCAGACTGAAGCTGTCACCGCTGTTTCGTGCTGTACTGCCATCGCCAAATACAGCGGCGCCGAAGCCCAGCGGCTGAGAGTTTTCTGAGAAGCTGCCAGTTTGGCCCGCACTCAGCGACAAATTTGGCAACAAGGCGCTGCGTGCCTGTGGTTTGTTCTCGAGCGTTGCAAGATAGTTGGCTTCAGCCTCGCGTAGAGACGGATCATTAGCCTGCGCCCGCTGATAGATTTCGAGTAGCCCTTCCTGCGCATTGGCAGATGTGACGATGCACGCAGCAACCAAAAGACAGATAGTTCGAAGCGTCATAAATATTCTCATTTGTACTTATCTCTTCAAGCTCGCGATTAAAATCAATAGCGAGGTATAGTTGAATCTACTTCTCGTGACCAAGCGTCAATACCGCCGGCCAAATTAAACACGTTTTGGTAGCCCCGGCCGGCAAGGAAAGTAGCGACCTGCATGCTGCGTAAGCCGCCGTGGCACATCACCACTACAGACTTGCTGGGCTCGATCTCGGCCAGTCGATTGGCAATTTGACCCATTGGAATGTGCCGGGCGAAAGCAATCGCTGCTACTGCGACTTCCGGATACTCGCGAACGTCCAGCAGCACGACATCTTCATCGTCTGCAGACCAGCGTTCTGTAAACTCGGCCGGTGTTATCGAACTCACCTCAGTCATTAGTCGCTGTTCCAGAGCTACAACTCGAACGGCACTTCGCAAGTGACATTGATCAACGGTGCCAGGCATGTCTCAAAAAGGTTTTCTGTCACTAAGGTGCCGTCGGCATTTCTCGTGACCAATTGCGCTTCCATAACGGGTTCGTGGCCAATGACAGCAAACAAACGCCCGCCTGGCCTCAACAGATCCGTGAATTGACCCGTCAATGCCGGTAATGAAGCGGTAATGGCAATGACGTCGTAGCGATCGTCGGTGATCAGCGCCGATGCGTCGGTCACTTCAGCATGAATGTTGGCGATTCGCTGCTCTGCAAACTTGTCCCGTGCCGCTTCGACGAAATCGGCGAAAATCTCCAGGCTATGTACTTTGGCGCCCAACTGCGCGAGGCAGGCGGTTAGATAGCCGCTGCCCGTGCCTATTTCCAGTACTTCATCAATCGATTCAATCTGCAGGGCCTGCAGCAAGCGGCCTTCAATTTGCGGAATCATCATGGCTTGGTCGTGGCCGATGGGGATCGGCGTGTCGGCAAACGCCAGGTCACGATATGGAGCAGGTACGAAGCGTTCTCGCGGGGTCTTGCCAAGTACCTCGAGTACTCGTGGGTCTAGCACCTGCCAAGCACGTATCTGCTGGCCGAGCATTTGTGATCTTGCGACCTCTATATTCATGGATATACACAGAGTTAATTGCCGTGGGGCACGATAGGTTACGGAGTATACAGTTGGCTAACAAGTCGTTGTCTTAAGAATTATCGTCAAATTCGGGGACTGAAGGCCATCACATTGAGGTATCTTTGGAGAAGCCCGCAAAACTATAAATGCCCGGGCCGTTTATGGACGGCGGCAAATAAATACGCGGCGCCCGCCAACCAGGACAGCCTCACTTCGCTGTCGCCGAATCGGTTCAGTGCACCTATGGGCTTGGCCTGATTCGCTCGACAAGAAGAATATAAGAGAAGTAACTGAGAGCAATGTGGACCTAAATCAAGCTAGTCAAGAGCTCATCATCGGAGTCGTACTAGCATTCCTAGTGGTGGTGGCTATAGCGACATGGATCATCGCCCGGCGGCCGCTCGTGAGAGAAATAGACCGCCTCAGTAGCGATATTCATGGCCTGCTCGCACGCGCAACGACCAATGGCGACAGGCTGCCGGTGAATGGCCGCACCGGAAATTTCGTCGATATTGCGGCCAGCGTAAATCGACTGCTCGACCGAGTATCGGAAGAAGCCGAGACCGCCACTGAAAGCCGCGACCTGCTCCACGATTTTGCCAGAACGCTTCCAGACGTCGCGCTGATTCACAGCGGCTCTATATTGTTTGCCAACGACGCAGCGGGTGGCTTGTTCGGTCTGCCGGCTTCCTCGCTCATTGGCAAGCCTGCGACAGACTTGTTGCGGCCGGCGTACCGATCACTGTTGAGACAGCATGTAGAGGCAGCGTTAGCCAGTTCGGTTGCGCCGCCACCGATAGAAGTGCTGCTCATCAGCGCGGATGACACAGAAAGGTGGGTGGAGCTGCATAGTCTGAAGACGGACTACGAAGGTCAGCCTGCACTTATTACCATTGCCAAAGACATTACGCATCGCAAGAGCTTGGAGGTATCGCTGGGCCGCAGTAAGTTGCAGGCGCGGATCACGCTCGAGTCTATCGGCGAAGGCATTATTACCACCGACCGGTCGGGTTCTATCGATTATATGAATGAGGCAGCCGAGGAACTGCTGGGTCTATTACGCAGCAATGGTGTAGGTAAGCGGCCCAATGAATTGATTGCTCTGGTCGATGAAGTGGACAGGGAGTCACTCGGTGATCCGGTCGAGCAATGCCTGACCGAACACAAACGCGTCAGCTTGGGCAGGCGCGCGTTGCTGGTCGCAAAACACTCCGATCGGGAGTTTTCTGTGGAGCTCACGGCATCACCCATTCGCACGCCTGGCGGGGATATCGGCGGTTGCGTCGTTATTTTTCACGACGTGACAGAAGTTCGCGGGATTGCGAAAGAAATGTCTTACCAGGCGACTCATGACGCACTCACCGGTCTTGTTAACCGGGCTGAATTCGAACGGCGCTTGACCGCCGCGATAGAAGCATCCCGTTCTGAGGGCACTGGCTACGTCGTTACCTATTTAGATCTGGATAGATTCAAGCTCGTTAACGATACTTCGGGGCATATTGCCGGTGACAATCTGCTCCGCGAGATTGCCGCATTGCTGAAGAAGCGTGTGCGCGATTCAGACACAGTAGCGAGAATGGGCGGGGACGAGTTCGCGATGTTGTTGGCCGGTTGCCCACTCGACAAGGGTCGGCAGATCGCTGACGAAGTCTGTGAAGCCGTCGGGTCCCATCGGTTCGCCTGGCAGGATCAGGTGTTCGATGTAGGGGTGAGCATTGGCTTGGTCGAAATTGGTTCCGACAGCGCTTCGGCCGAGGCGGTATTGAGTGCGGCGGATTCGGCTTGCTACGTCGCGAAGCAGGAGGGACGGGGCCGTCACCATGTCTACTCGGCTCGTGATGAACTCATGGCTCGCGAGAAGGGCGAGATACAGTGGCTGCAGCGGCTTCAGGAAGCACTGCGCGAAGAGCAGTTCGAGTTGCATGTGCAGCCTATCGTTGCCGCGGATGGCGCTGCTTCGAGAGGTCCGGCCGCCGAAGTCTTTGTGCGAATGAATGACGAGTCAGGAGCTCGTTATGTGCCTGCGCAGTTCATGGCTGCCGCAGAGCGCTATCAGCTGATGGCGAGCATCGATCGCTGGGTCGTGCGCCGCGTGCTTACTACAATAGCAAGCGGTGTGCCCAAATTGCCCGGTGCTCGCAGCTGCAGTGTGAATCTTTCGGGGCAGACGCTCATAGACGACTCGTTTCTTGAATACATCGTCGAGCTGTTTGACCATACCGGTGTCGATCCCAGGAAGATCTGTTTCGAAGTGAACGAGCTCGCGGTCATGGCTAACGTCGAGCACGCGAAACGCTTTATCAGTGTGCTGCACGGCATTGGCTGCCAGTTTGCTTTGGATAATTTTGGCAGCGGAATCGGATCGTTTGCCAAGTTGAAAGCGCTGTCTCTGGATTATGTAAAAATCGATGCCACTTATACCCGCGAAGTGGAGCGGGATGCGGTCAATCAGGAAATGGTTGCGGCTATGCTGCGACTGTCTAAGCAGCTCGACTTTATGGTTATTGCCGAACAAGTCGAAGATAGCGCTTCGTTGGATGCTCTGAGAGATTTAGGCGTCGACTTTATTCAAGGCTATGCGATCGAACGCCCGCGGCTGTTGGGTAGCGTCCACTAGTTGAAGCGCCCGCCGTTTGTCCAAGTTTTGTAGATCTGGCTCGCGAAATGGGTGGCGGATCACGCAGTTCTCGCAGTGGCTGTATCTATCAAGCAAAAAAAACCGGGCTTGCACTCGTCATGCAAGCCCGGTTTTGCAGGTATTGATTAACCCAATATGTACGGCACTACGAGCAGTGCGACGATATTGATGATCTTGATCAATGGGTTAATTGCGGGACCCGCCGTATCTTTGTACGGGTCGCCGACAGTATCGCCTGTCACCGCGGCTTTGTGGGCGTCCGAGCCTTTACCGCCGAAGTGACCGTCTTCGATGTACTTTTTAGCGTTGTCCCAGGCACCGCCACCTGTCGTCATCGAAATGGCGACAAACAAGCCGGTAATAATCGTACCGAGCAGCAATCCGCCTAGCGCTTGATAGCCAAGCACCACACCGACAACGACTGGCACGATGAGCGGTAACAATGACGGCACGATCATCTCTTTGATGGCTGCGCGGGTGAGCATGTCGACGGCTGTCGTATAGTCCGGCCGCGTAGTGCCCTCCATAATGCCCTCGATCTCACGGAACTGTCGGCGCACTTCGTTGACGACTGATCCAGCCGCTCGGCCAACCGCTTCCATCGCCATCGCACCGAACAGATAGGGGACGAGACCGCCAATGAACAAACCAATAATGACCTCATGGTTTGAGAGGTCGAAGCTGATGTTCTGAACGCCTTCTTCCTCCAGCCGATGCGTAAAGTCCGCGAATAGCACCAGCGCAGCTAAGCCAGCCGAACCAATGGCATAACCCTTCGTTACGGCCTTGGTCGTATTGCCAACTGCATCGAGTGCGTCTGTTACGTTACGTACTTCAGCCGGCAGTTCCGCCATTTCAGCAATGCCGCCGGCGTTATCTGTAATTGGACCAAAGGCATCTAGCGCAACGATCATGCCTGTCATCGACAACATCGATGTTGCAGCAATGGCAATGCCATACAGGTCGGCCAGCTCGTAAGCGCCCCATATGGACAAACAAATGGCAAGGACGGGCCAGGCGGTGGCTTTCATCGAAATGCCCAGACCCGCAATGATGTTTGTTCCGTCGCCGGTTTGCGATGCAGCAGCGATCGTTTTGACCGGGCTGAAGCTCGTGCTGGTGTAATACTCGGTAATGACGACCATCGCTGCTGTCAGTGCTAAGCCGATCAGGGCTGCCCAGTACAAATTCATGGCGTCGTCGCCGGTAAACATCATTCGTGTGACAGGCAAGAATGCGACGGCAGCCAACAAGCCTGAAACGATGACGCCTTTGTATAGCGCCCCCATGATCTTGCCGGAGCTGGTGCTGACGAAAAAGGTCCCGATAATCGAAGCGATGATGGAAACACCGCCAA
Source organism: Rhodospirillales bacterium (assembly GCA_024640665.1). GTDB lineage: Bacteria > Pseudomonadota > Gammaproteobacteria > Steroidobacterales > Rariloculaceae > JAHEEO01. The sequence goes on from JAHEEO010000005.1 coordinate 7,363, forward strand.
GCACCACCGGATACAGCACGGCGCTCGGTCCCAATGTGGTTGCCGTAAGGCCACCGAGCAGCATTGTGGCGATAACCGTCACGGCATAAGTTTCGAACAAGTCGGCAGCCATACCGGCGCAGTCACCGACATTGTCACCCACGTTGTCGGCGATAACCGCCGGGTTACGGGGGTCGTCTTCGGGAATGCCTGCCTCAACTTTGCCGACGATATCGGCACCGACATCAGCACCTTTGGTAAAGATGCCGCCACCGAGTCTGGCAAAAATGGAAATCAGCGAACCGCCGAATGCGAGGCCGACCAGCGCTTCCAGAATGGCCTCTTCTTCGTAACCCATCGAATGCAATATGCCGTAATAGCCGGCCACTCCGAGCAGCCCAAGGCCTACGACCAGCAAGCCTGTAATCGCGCCGCCGCGGAAAGCGACTTTCAGCGCGGGATTGATGCCATCAGTTGCCGCCTGGGCAGTTCGAACGTTAGCTCGGACTGAAACGAACATGCCGATATAACCGGCCAGTCCTGAGAAAATTGCGCCTATGGCGAAACCTATGGCAGTTTCCCAACCCAGCGCGATGCCGAGAACTAAAAAAAGCACGATGCCGACCATGCCGATCGTCAAATATTGCCGATTCATATAGGCGTTCGCGCCTTCTTGAATGGCGCCGGCAATTTCCATCATCCGTGGCGTGCCTGTTGATTGAGCAAGCACCCACCGCACTGAAAATAGACCGTAAAGCACAGCTAACGCGGCTGCGCCCAACGAGAACCAAAGCGCAATCTCGGAATTCATTCGTTCTCCTCCAGAGGTTCGAGTGCAGCCCACCCACCGGGATGTCCCCAACGTACTCGAACCGAGTTGATTCAGCCTGCACTGTCCCCGAACCGGATCGGAGCTCAGCTAAGCCACTGTTTTTCTTTATTTTTTCTTGGCTATGAGCCGCGAAAAGTGCGCTATTCTAGCACAAACTTGGTTTTGAGCTTGGCCGGCACCGGACGATTCTTGAGCACGACGTATTGCGGCATGCCCTGCCGATACGGCGGGTAGTCTTCGCCGGCGATCAGCGGCTCCAGGTATGCCCGACAGGCCGCCGTGATCCCGAAGCCGTCCTTGGTGATAAAACGTCTCGGCATCATCTTTTCTTTGTTTGCGACTCGGCTTAGGGCAACTTTGCCGATCGTCCACCGGTACGGTTTGCTCGATTTTCGAACAATCGTCGGCATGACGGCAGTCTCGCCCTTGAGTGCGAGCTCGACAGCGGCTTTGCCCACCGCATAGGCCTGAGCGACGTCGGTCTTGGAACCAAGATGACGTGCCGAGCGCTGCAAATAGTCTGCGATTGCGTAGTGGTACTTGAACCCAAGTTCCTGACTCACAAGATTTGCCAGCGTCGCTGCGACACCACCGAGCTGTGCATGACCAAATGCATCAGTCAGTCCTGCCTGCGCTAGAAATGTACCGTCTGCGTTTTGCGTGCCTTCCGATACAACCACGACACAGTACTCATGCTTGGCGACTGCTTGCTGTACGCGCGCAAGGAAAGCCTTCGGATCGAAGGGTATTTCCGGGAACAGAATGATATGCGGGGCTTCGTTTGGCGATTGCCCGGCGAGACCGCCTGCTGCTGCGATCCAGCCGGCATGTCGGCCCATGACTTCGAGAATAAAGACCCGGGTTGATGTCTTGGCCATTGATGCCACATCGAGCGCGGCCTCCCGAGTGGATACGGCGATGTACTTGGCCACTGAACCGAACCCGGGGCATGTGTCGGTTACTGGCAGGTCGTTGTCGACGGTTTTTGGAATGCCGATGCAACGCAATGGCAAGCCCTCTCGACGTGCCAGCTGAGAAACTTTGTTGGCGGTGTCCATTGAGTCACCGCCGCCGTTGTAGAAAAAGTATCCAATGTTATGCGCGCGGAAAACTTCAATCAGACGCTCATATTCGGCCCGGTTTTGTTCGAGGCTCTTGAGTTTGTAACGCGCCGATCCGAAAGCGCCGCCTGGCGTATGACGAAGGGCCGCAATCGCGCTGGCGGACTCGGCAGTCGTGTCAATCATGTCTTCTGTCAGCGCGCCGATTATTCCATTGCGCCCAGCATAGACTTTGCCGATCTTGTCACGATGCTTGCGAGCGGTTTCGATAACCCCGCAGGCACTGGCGTTGATAACGGCAGTTACACCGCCCGATTGAGCATAAAAGGCATTCTGTTTCACGGTTTCTCCAGGCTTGCTATTAGTCCATTCCGAGGGCTAGGCTGAGAATAACAGGTGGCCAGCATGACGAGTATTTTGCGAGCCCGTCAAATTTGTGCCGCCGTTAGTTTGACGCCATTACACTGTGCGTCTAGTTTACTCTGCTGACGCAGAAGCCTTCGCTTCGGAGAACGTGACAATGAGATTAGTACTGCTCGGTGCGCCTGGGTCGGGCAAGGGCACTCAGGCCAAGCAACTCGATACGGAATTCGATTGGCCGCAGATTTCGACCGGCGATTTGTTACGCAGTGCTGTAGCTGCGGGTACAGAGCTAGGTAAGAAAGCCAAGGCCACCATGGAAGCCGGGAATCTCGTGTCCGATGAACTCGTGCTTGGCTTGATCGAAGAACGTATCGCTAAGCCGGATGCAAAAGACGGATTCATTCTGGATGGTTACCCGCGCAACCGCGCACAAGCCGAAGACCTTGATCGTGTTCTACGTCGCTTGAATATCAAGCTTGATGCCGCAGTTTTGATGGACGTGAACTTCGATATCTTGATGAAACGTTTGACTGGTCGCCGCACTTGTTCGACTACTGGCGCGCTGCTCAATATCTATTTTTCGCCAAAAGCTGATCTGGACGCCTGTATAGAAGGCGGTGGCGAACTCATTCAGCGCGCCGACGACAACGAAGACACGATCCGCAATCGGTTGGAAGTATACCAATCACAAACGGCGCCGTTGATCGATTTCTACAGGGACCAGGGCCTGCTAAAGACGGTTGTCGCCGAAGGGGCGATTGACTCGGTATACGCCGCACTGAAAACAGCTATCGGCGCTCAATAGACTTTGCTCAATCGCCTGCATGCTTGTCAGGCACGTAAGCTGCCAGAGCAGCTGCGCGCCAGCCCGTACTCAAGTGTTGCGGGGTTTCGTTCAAGACGGTTGCGACGAGATCGCGCTTGGCAGCGATAACCTCCGGCTCGATATCGAGTGCCATCGCAGCTTCGCGCACGTGTGCTTGCAGCAGTTTGAGTTGGGAGGCATTCGGTTTTTGACTAGGCGCGCAAGCGGCGGCTAATTCATCGAGTGTTGAATCGTGCTGCCCATTAATGAGCGGCAAAAGCGCTGCCTCTAGTTTTTCCGCGGACTTTGCGCTGATGCCCGGGACATTTTGAAGTTCTGCAAGATTGCTGGGTTTAGTTTGGGCAAGCGCCACAATCACGTCGTCGGCCAAAATCCAACGCCGCGGCCGGTTAACTTCTTCCGCGCGCTTTTCTCGCCATTTGAGCAGTGCGAGGGCCGTGTTGATTTGGATTCCGCGCAGGCGCCCTGCGCCTTTCGTACGTTGAAAAATTTGGATCAAATTGGGCGACAGATCGACGTTCAGCGCTCGCTGGCAGTCCTCTTCAAACCAATCGAGGCGGCCTGCTTGAAGCAGCCGTCGTTCGAGTTTGCTCCACATGTCCAGCAAATACTCGACGTCACTGAGGGCATAAGCGAGCGCATTTTGGCTCAGTGGGCGTTTCGTCCAGTCAGTTCGGGTCATAGATTTTTCGATCTCGACGCCGACGATCTCGATTAACAGCTCACGAAGGCCAATCTGAGGTGGGTAGCCCAGCAGGCCAGCAGCGATTTGCGTGTCCAGCATTCGCGGCGGCAGCGCGCCGGCTTTTTGCCAGATCACCTCGATGTCTTGGCGGCCGCTGTGCGCAACAAGCGTGACATTTGCGCTCAGTAACTGCTCAAATAGCGGCTGCATATCAATCGGAGCCAGGCAATCGATGCAGGCAATAAGCTCATCGGTGGCTATCTGGATTAGACACAATTTCGCAAAGTAGGTACTTTCGCGGACGAATTCAGTGTCGATAGCGATGAGCTTCGGTTTGCTGAGTGTTGCGCACAGATCGTGGAGTTTTGCTTGATCGTTTATAAACAAGCTGTCAGGTATATGGCCAGGCACAATCACTTTCTTGTCGCAATAAAGTCTTCATTATCACAGAGCGATGGCCCGCGTGCTTGCGCAGCGGCCAATTGAGTTTTCAATATGCGTTTACACATTCTAGGAATCTGCGGCACGTTTATGGGCGGCATCGCCGCCATTGCGAAATCGGCTGGCCATCAGGTTTCCGGTTCTGACGAAAATGTTTACCCGCCGATGAGCACCCAGCTGCGCAAACTGGGAATCAAATTACAGGAAGGCTATGAAGGCATTGAGTTCGGCGATGATGTCGATTGCGTCATCGTCGGCAATGTACTTAGCCGCGGTAATCCAGCCGTCGAAAAGCTGCTGAATTCAAATGTCCCTTACTATTCGGGCCCGCAATGGCTCGCGGAAAACGTGCTGCAGGACAAGTGGGTCCTGGCAATCGCCGGGACGCATGGAAAGACAACGACAAGCAGCATGTTGAGTTGGATTCTGGAACATGCTGGACTCGAGCCTGGATTTCTAATTGGCGGCGTGCCTAATAATTTTTCCATTTCGGCGCGACTTTGCGATTCAGAGTATTTCGTCGTCGAGGCGGATGAATATGACACGGCCTTTTTTGATAAGCGCGCGAAATTCGTACACTACCGGCCGCGTACTCTGGCGATTACGAATATCGAGTACGACCATGCGGATATTTACCCGGATCTGGATTCTATTCTCTGGCAGTTTCACCAGCTGGTAAGAACCGTGCCGGGTGAGGGGCTGATTGCCCGCAAGCGCAATGATGACAACATCACCGCTTTGCTCGGGCGCGGAGTCTGGACGCCCTGCGAGACTTTCGCTGCCGACGATAGCGAGGCGGATTGGATGGCTCATTACGAGCTAATTGGCGCCAAGTCACGCTTCAGTGTTTCCAGAGCCGGGCAGTTGCTTGGCGAGGCTGGGTGGGATTTGCTGGGATCCCACAATCTGGAAAACGCCTTGGCAGCGCTGGCGTGCGCTGCACATGTGGGCGTGGAAGTTAGCGTTGCACTCGAGGCGCTCGCTACGTTCAAGGGCGTCAAACGCCGATTGGAGAAGCGCGGAGTATTCGCCGGCGTCAGCGTTTATGAAGATTTTGCGCATCATCCCACTGCAATCGCCCGCACACTGGCTGCGCTGCGTAGTCGCGAGCCCGAACGGCGCATCATTGCCGTCGTCGAACCTCGGTCGAACACGATGAAAATGGGCGTCCATCGCGACGAACTCAGGAAGGTATTCGGCGACGCCGACTGCGTTTTTGTATTTGCATCCGAGCTGCTCGAGTGGCGGCCAGAGACGGTGCTGGCTGGTTTGGGCGCTAAGCTAGTCGTTGATCACGATGTTGATGAGTTATGCGCGCATTTACTCGAGCTGGTTCAAGAAGGCGACCAAGTGCTATTGATGTCAAACGGCAGTTTTCATGGTTTGCCGAGATTATTACAGCAGGCATTGAATGCCCGGGAAGCCGAGTAACGGAACTGAATCTCAAAAAACGCGTAAAAATTCTCACCGTACCGGCAGCGGCAGTTAGAATAGGCGGCGTATTTAGACCTTTGCAGAGTGTGGAAAATTGAAGAGTTACATGTGCCTTATTTGCGGATTTGTTTATAACGAGTCTGAAGGTATTCCCGATGAAGGCATTGCGCCAGGCACTCGATGGGAGGATATTCCGATTTCTTGGCGGTGCCCGGATTGTGGCGCCGGAAAAGAAGATTTTGAGATGGTTGAAGTCTAGATTCGGTTGCGGTTAACGCACTTTCGTGACATCGAAGCCGCGCGCGCGCAACAGTTCTATGACGCTGTGTTCGCCGACCAAGTGCAAAGCGCCCACAACCATCACATAGCGTTCACCGCTGGTTGCGAGGCGTTCTAGCATGCCAGCCCAGGCCGTGTTTCGATCGACGACGATGCGCGTATAAAGTTCAGGAAAATTTTCGAATTCCCCGAGTAGCTCGCCCTGCAATTCATCAAGGCGACCTTCACGCCATGCGTCGACCATCGACGCCATAATTTCCTCGCTGCGCCCGAGTTCGTGCAGCGTTTGTTCCAGCAATGCCGACTGCTCCGCCGCTGATAATGAATCGAAAACGCCGACTTGATCTGCGAGCGATTCCGCCCCGATAACTTCTTTGCCGTCTCTGATGGCCTGCGCCAGTATGTACTGCTCGATGCCGTATTCACTGCGGTAACCGAGGTTGTTCATGCCGAAGGAGAGCATCGAAACCGCAACGAACCATGGTTCAAACTGGCTAAGTAACTCAATATCTATCCCATAAAGTTGGGCTTGCTCTCGAGCGTCCGAGTAGAGCGCGGGGTCAATGATGTCTCTCAGTTCAGTGTCGTTTTCGAGCATTGCGGCACGCAACAGTGTTGACTGCATTTGCGCGGCATTGATGTCGTCCAGATCGATTTCGAAGATAACTTTATTGGCACGCGCATAGAGAGTGTCGACAATATCGGGTAACGGATAGTCGCTTTCTCTAAGCAAATGGATTGAACCGAGCACTGAAATTTCAGTGTCATACGCCGGGTGTGTTGCGCGCCAAGCGGCTGGCTGCGAGTTGACTGCGGTTGCCGCGCATAGCGATAACACGATAGTGCAAGCGATGCGCATGAACGATGCAGACGGCTTCATGAGACTGCCGTTGACCACTGCACCTCGGTGTGCAGAGAGCCGTCATCGCAGAGCTCAAACCAGCGGCAACCCGGCGGCCGTTCGTCTAAGGCGAAGAATTCGCTGCCTGGCAGGAATTGTGCGCAAGTCGAGGGAGCGCTGAAATAGGTTACACCGTTGCGATCGCGTTCCGATTGCTGGTGCACATGGCCGCAAGTCACCGCGCGCACCTGGGGGTAACGATCGATCAGTTGCAGGAAGTCGGCCGAGTCTCGCAGTGCGACGCCGTCGAGCCAGCGACTGCCCATTGGAATCGGATGGTGATGCATACAGACCAAAACATGTTGATCTTGGTGCGCTGCAAGCGCTTTCTCCAGGTTGGCGAGCCGCCGCGGCCCTAGGCCGCCGGCATCCTCACCGACGAGGTAAGTGCTCAATAGCAGCAAACTCCAGCTGTCGAATCGGGCCTCCCCGCAGAGTTGAAATGGACGCGTGTTCAGCAGCTCCGCCATTAAAGCGGGATCATCGTGATTTCCGGGCGTACAAAGGACCGGCAGCCCGTAAGGTGACAGCAAATCGCAGAACATTTCGTAGCCGCTGCGGCTCTCATCTTGAACGATGTCTCCGGTGACCAGAATGACATCGGCTTGCCAAGCTTTGTTATCCATGGCCGAGTCCAGCGTTCGTCGCAGCGTGTCATATGTTCGAACGCCGCGCATTCGGCTGTCCTTGGCGGCATGAAGATGCGTGTCAGTAATCTGCAATATTGTAATGGAGTCTGACATGTGCGCCGCGGGGGTTTAAAGCCAATGAATCGCCAAACATGACGGCAAATCATACGCAAAACCGGCCAATGAGTTTGGGATTGGCTCACATATTGTTTCGTGTTGGTTGCGTGACATGGCCTGCGTAAGCGACAATTGCGGCTTCTACGGTCGTATTCACGCCACGCACAGAAATCCAATGGCAGCAAGTGGAGGAAACCCCACGACGGTTAACCCGTCGTCTCGGCGCCGACTCGCTAACGCGATCCGGTTCTTAGCCGTGGATGCCGTACAAGCGGCTAATTCCGGTCATCCTGGCATGCCGATGGGCATGGCGGATATCGCTGAAGTGCTGTGGAATGATTTTCTAAAGTTCAGCCCGAATCATCCTGAATGGTCTAATCGTGACCGCTTCGTTTTATCGAACGGCCACGGTTCAATGCTGCTTTATGCGGTTTTACATTTGACTGGATACGATTTATCCATTGAAGAGCTAAAGCAGTTTAGACAGTTTGGATCCCGCACCGCTGGACACCCCGAACGTGAGCCGTCAATTGGTATTGAGACAACGACGGGCCCGCTAGGTCAGGGTATTGCCAACGCCGTCGGGATGGCGCTGGCAGAAAAAATGCTGGCGGCTCAATTTAACCGACCAGGTCACCAGATCGTTGACCACCACACGTACGCGTTTTTGGGCGACGGGTGCATGATGGAAGGCGTATCTCATGAAGCTTGTTCACTGGCTGGCACATTGGGGCTCGGCAAGCTTATTGCGCTGTATGACGACAACGGCATCTCTATAGATGGCGCAACGCAAGGCTGGTTCACAGACGATACGCCAGCCCGATTTCGTGCCTATGGCTGGCATGTCATAGACGGGGTCGATGGTCATGACGCTGACGCCATCACCGCAGCATTGCGTGCTGCCCGGCAAGAAGCAGACAAGCCGAACCTGATCTGCTGCAAGACCATTATCGGGTTCGGTGCGCCAAACAAGCAGGGCACCTCTGCTACCCATGGCGCGGCGCTGGGGGTCGATGAGGTCGCCGCGGCGCGCATTGAGCTGGATTGGCCGTTTCCGCCGTTTGAGGTTCCCAAGGATATTCGCGCGGCATGGAATGCAAGCGAACGCGGAGAAGTCGCCGTTGATCAGTGGAATAAGGGGTTTTCTGCATACGAGGCCGCACATCCAGAATTGGCGGCGGAGTACCTGCGCCGCACGTCAGGCGCATTGCCCGATGATTGGTCAGCATTTGCCGATCAAGTCATTGCAGAGATAAACAAAGAAGCGAAGACAATTGCCACCCGCCAAGCGTCGCAACGCGCACTGGAGGGTTTCGCGCCACGACTGCCGGAACTCGTGGGTGGTTCGGCAGATTTAACTGGGTCAAATAACACGTTTCACGCGGGTTCTAGCGCCATTACCGGCGCTGATGCGAGCGGCAACTATGTGTTCTATGGCGTTCGCGAGTTTGGCATGGCCGCAATGATGAATGGCATGTCGCTGCATGGCGGCATCGTTCCTTATGGGGGCACGTTCCTCGTATTTTCAGACTATGCGCGCAACGCTCTGCGCATGGCCGCTTTGATGAAACTGCAAAGCATCCTGGTGCTGACACACGACTCTATCGGTTTGGGCGAAGATGGACCGACTCATCAGCCTGTTGAGCATGTTGCAAGTCTGCGCGCTATGCCAAATATGCATATGTGGCGTCCTTGCGATACCGTCGAGACTGCTGTTGCTTGGCGGTGTGCAATTGAACGCCGTGATGGCCCCAGTGCATTAGCACTCTCCCGCCAGGGGTTGCCCTTTTTCAATCGAACCGAAGACCAAATCGATTTGATTTCCAAGGGCGGCTATATATTGAGCAATTCCGAAAGTACGCCGGAAGTCATCTTATTGGCTACCGGTTCGGAAGTGGGCTTGGCAGCTGAAGCAGCTGCCGCGCTCCGCAGTGCCGGCCGACAAGTGCGCGTAGTTTCAATGCCGTGTGTTGAGTTGTTTGACATGCAGGAAGCAGATTACCGCGCGCATGTCTTGCCGGCTGGTGTGCCGTGCCTTGCGATAGAAGCGGGCGTCAAGGATTCTTGGTGGCGGTTCGTCGGAAGTAATGGTGATGTTGTCGGCATGTCGAGTTTCGGCGAGTCGGCACCGGCTAAAGAGCTTTTCGCACATTATGGGTTTACCGCAGATGCAATTACCGCAGCGGCATTGCGGCTTATATAGCGTTTGCGCAGCAATTGGTTAATCGTTTAGGAGGCAGTTATGGCCGTTAATATAGCCATCAATGGATACGGCAGAATTGGTCGCAATGTTCTCAGGGCGCTTTACGAAGGTGGCCGGCGCAAAGAGTTACGCATCGTCGCAATAAATGATTTAGGCGACGCGGCGACCAATGCCCACTTGACGCGATTCGACACCGCTCACGGCCCGTTTCCGTTCGATGTCAAAGTCGATGGTTCCGATTTAGTCATTGACGGCGATCGAATTCAGGTTTGCGCAGAGCGCAACCCGGCAGATCTGCCTTGGGGCAAACTGGGTGTCGACGTTGTGCTTGAATGCACTGGCTTTTTTGCCTCGAAGGAGAAGGCTTCAGCCCATTTGAAGGCCGGTGCCAAGAAAGTGGTCATTTCAGCGCCTGCAGGCAAAGAGGTCGATGCAACCGTTGTTTATGGCGTGAATCACCAGATACTCAAGTCGACCGACACGGTCATTTCAAATGCGTCGTGCACGACTAACTGCTTGGCTCCACTGGCGAAAGTATTGCACGAGTCTATCGGTATTGAGTATGGCGTCATGAACACTATTCATTCGTATACGAACGACCAGGTGTTAACCGACGTTTATCATTCGGATTTACGCCGGGCGCGTTCAGCGACTCACTCGATGATTCCAACTAAGACCGGTGCGGCGGCGGCAGTAGGATTGGTTCTGCCTGAGCTAAATGGAAAATTGGACGGATTTTCTGTGCGCGTGCCGACCATCAACGTCTCGCTTGTGGATCTGAGCTTCACTGCCTCACGCGATACTTCGATAAGTGAAATCAATAAGGTGGTGAAGGCTGCAAGCGAGGGCGAGCTCAAGGGAGTCCTGGGCTATACCGATCAGCCATTGGTATCGATAGACTTCAACCACAATCCGGCTTCTTCGACTTATGACGAAAGCATGACCAAAGTGCTCGGTGGGAAACTGGTGAAGGTATGTTCTTGGTACGACAACGAGTGGGGCTTCTCAAACAGAATGCTCGATACCACACTGGCGTTGGTGAACGCTTAAGCCCGAAGCCATGATGCTGCCGCTCACACGGATGTCCGATCTCGAATTGGACGGCAAGCGAGTCCTCATTCGGCAAGATCTAAACGTGCCGATCAAAAATGGGCGAGTCGTAAGCACAGCGCGTATTGATGCGGCTTTGCCGACCATTCTGGCCGCACTCAAAGCCAATGCTGCCGTGATGATCATGTCGCACCTGGGCCGGCCAATCGAAGGGCAGCCAGCAACGGAATTTTCACTCGCGCCTGTCGCAGAGACCTTGAGCGAAAAGCTCAATCGCAACGTGCCACTCGTTCCAAATTGGTTGGATGGCGTCGATGTGGCACCGGGCGAAATCGCACTCTGCGAGAATGTTCGTTTCGAGCGCGGCGAAAAAGCCAATGATGATTCGCTCGCCAAGCGCATGGCCGCATTGTGCGATGTATTCGTGATGGATGCCTTTGGAACCGCACACCGTGCGCAGGCCAGCACTGTCGGTGTTGCCAAGCATGCGCGCATCGCCTGCGCCGGCCCACTGCTGATAGCTGAGCTGGAAGCGTTATCAGCCGCGCTTGAAAAGCCCAAGCGGCCAGTTGCCGCGATTATTGGTGGCGCCAAGGTGTCTACGAAATTAGAAGTACTTCGTTCGCTTGCAGACAAAGTGGATTCACTCATCCTAGGCGGCGGCATTGCAAACACTGTTATGGCCGCCGCAGGAATCGAGATTGGCCGATCCTTGGCGGAGCCGGACATGATTCCTTTTGCTCGCGATCTCTTGGCTGGCAAGTTTGGTGCTGCAGCCGTGCCGCTGCCCACCGATGTCATCGTCGCCGCAAGCCTTGATAGCACCGCGCGGGGTGAGCTGAAGTCTGTAGAATCAATCGCCGAGCGCGATATGGTGTTAGATATTGGGCCCGAAACTGTCAAGCACTATGCAGAACACTTGATCGGAGCCGGGACCATCGTCTGGAATGGGCCGGTCGGAGTCTTCGAACATCCCGAGTTTGCGAGTGGAACGCGGCAGATTGCGCAAGCGGTCGCGAATAGCAGTGCATTCTCAATCGCTGGCGGCGGTGATACGCTGGCGGCGGTGGAACAGTTCGGTGTCAAAGACAGGATTAGTTACATTTCGACGGGCGGTGGCGCATTTCTCGAGTTTCTCGAAGGCAAGAAACTACCTGCAGTTGAAATATTGGAAGCGCGCTATCGCAAAGCGCCGGGCTAAATGAATATCGACACGCATTCACACGAAGTTGCACTACTGCGACGCGCGTTTGCGTGCGCAGTCGAAGCGTCCCAACCGTTCCGATGTTTGACCCCGGCACTGGCCCAAGTCGCCGATCCTGGCCCGGCTGTCGTACTCGGCGCCGGCAAGGCCGCGGCATCAATGGCTGCAGCGTTTTATGCGCATTGGGCGCATCCCGTGCGTGGGCTGGTTGTCACTCGCTATGAACATGGCTTGAGAGACGGTGAAGACGCGGGCGAGATCGAGGTCATCGAGGCCGGTCATCCGTCACCCGATTCTGCCAGCGTCGCTGCCGGACGGCGCTTGCTGGCGCTGGCGAGTTCTATTGGCTCAAACGAGCAACTCTATTGGCTCGTTTCCGGCGGCGGATCAGCGCTTGCCGCAGCACCATTGGCACCGTTGAGTTTTGAGCAAAAGCGCGACGCAGCTGGGTTTTTAATGCGGGCAGGCGCAGACATTCGTGAAATAAACTGTGTTCGCAAGCATCTTTCAGCGTTGAAAGGCGGTCGACTGGCTGCAGCCGCACACCCAAGATCAGTGCGGACTTTTGCAATCTCTGACGTGCCTGGCGACGATATCGCTGCAATCGCATCAGGCCCGACAATTGCAGATCCAACAACTCAGGCAGACGCGCTGGCAATTCTACTCAAATACCAATATCCGGAGGTGGATGCATTGCGGGTCGTCTTGGATGATCCGGCTTTTGAGACGCCTAAGCCAAGCGATCAGGCATTTTCGGCCGACTATGCTGGCTTGGTTGCAACCGCTGCGACAGCACTGAATGCCGTTCGCGATATGCTTGAGCAGGAGGGTATCCCGGTCATGTATTTGGGTGACGACTTGGATTCCGAAGCCCAGCAGCTCGGTCGGGAGCATGCAGAGCTCGCCTTATCTGAATTGACGAAAGGAAATCGCGTCGCGATTTTGTCCGGTGGTGAGACTCGGGTCGTTATAAAGCAATCGGGCGGGCGCGGTGGGCGCAATCTGGAGTATCTGGCCGGCTTAGCTGAACGGCTGAATGATACGCGCGGCATCTTTGCTATTGCGGCTGACACGGACGGTATCGATGGTCACGGCGGTCACGCCGGTGGAGTTATCGTACCGGGTTCGGTGGCGGCAGCAGCCAGGCGCGACATTGAGCTAAGCACTTGCCTCGAAACCAATGATTGCTACCGTTTTTTCGCGGCGAGCGATACGTTGGTCGAGACGGGCCCTACTCGTACAAACGTAAACGACTTTAGGCTAATTCTATGTCAACCATGATTAGAAACCGCCGCGGCATCAACGTCGCGACCCTCGGCCCTGTTACCGATTCGCATCGTCGACGCACCAAGATTGTTGCCACCGTTGGTCCCGCAACCGACGATCCAGCCGTAATGGAGGAACTGATCAAAGTGGGGCTGGATGTCGCGCGCGTCAATTTTTCTCATGGCTCCGCTGAAGATCGAGAAAAACGAGTCAAGATGATTCGGGCCATATCAGCCAAGCTCGATTTTGACGTAGGCATTATCGGCGACCTCCAGGGCCCTAAGATTCGCATCGAGTCATTCAAGACGGGCGAGGCGACGCTAACCGCCGGCAATAAGTTTACGTTGGACATCGATCTCGATCCAACGGCTGGCGATGCAGAACGGGTTGGAGTGGCATACCGCGAGCTTACTCGCGACGTGCAGGCCGGCGACTTCCTGCTGCTCGACGACGGCCTCATTCTACTTGAAGTCAAAGAGGTCACCAGCAATCTGATAACGACGTCCGTCGCACGCGGCGGCGTTCTTAAGAACAACAAAGGTTTGAACAAGCAAGGCGGCGGACTTTCTGCTCCGGCGTTGACCGCGAAAGACCGCAAGGACATAAAGCAAGCCGCAGAGCTAGGAGTAGATTTTGTCGCGGTATCTTTCGTGCGCAGTGCCGCTGATATAGAAGAGGCGCGTCAGTTATTGCGCGAAGCTGGAAGTCACGCCCACATTATCGCGAAGATCGAGCGTGCAGAGGCCGTCGAGAACATCGATGAAATTATGGAAGCAAGCGATGTCATCATGGTTGCTCGCGGGGATCTGGCTGTAGAAGTTGGCTATGCATCCATGACCGGACTGCAGAAGGGCCTCATCAGGTTGGCGCGTTCAAAGAACAAGGTGTCCATCACGGCAACCCAGATGCTCGAATCAATGATACATAGCGCATCGCCTACGCGCGCAGAGGTATCGGATGTCGCCAATGCTGTGATGGACGGGACTGATGCGGTGATGTTGTCTGCCGAGACGGCTGTCGGCGCAAACCCGGTTGCGGCGGTCCGAACGATGGGCGAAGTTGCAATCGGCGCCGAAAAACATGAGCGATTCTCAAGAGCCGGCAATTACCGAATCGACGACGTTTTCAAGTTTACGGATGAAGCCATTGCAATGGCTTCGATGTACACGGCCAACCATTTGGATGTCAGTGCCATCGTTGCATTTACTGAGTCCGGATCCACATCACTTTGGATGTCACGGGTTCGTTCGGGCATTCCAATTTTCGCCTTCACCCGGCACGTGTCGACGCGTCGGCGCGTCACTCTTTATCGCGGCGTTTATCCGGTCGCATTCGATATCGTATCGGCTGGTTCGTCGAAACGAATATACGAGACCGTTTTTAGGCGCTTAATTGCAGAACACGCAATCTTGCCTGGCGAGAGAATCCTCTTTACTAAAGGCGAGTACGAGGGTGTTTCCGGTGGCACCAACACGTTGCAGATACTGACCGTGCCGCAACCCGACAGTGTCGAGGCGAGTGTCTAAGAAAGCACTGATACTGCCGGGTGCCGGTGCCCGCGGCGCCTACCAGGTTGGCGTATTGAAGGCCATGGCGGAGTGCTTGCCGAGGCGCGCTCGAAACCCCTTCGGTATAATATCTGGCGTGTCTGCCGGCGCGATCAATGCCGCCGTATTGGCAAGTCGAGCTCAGAACTTTGAGGCGGCCGTGTTGGATATGGAATGGGTTTGGTCTAACTTTTCAGTCGACCAGGTTTACCGATCCGACAACTGGACGATGCTGCGATCCAGCCTGCATTGGTTGGCGATGTTGGTCAGCGGCGGCGTCATCGCATCCAAGCCAAGTTCGCTGCTCGATAATCAGCCACTGCGGGAATTGCTAGCCGAAAGAATCCATTTCCCACGTATCAAGTTGGCTATAGAACGCGGCCATCTCGATGCTTTGGTGATTACGGCATCTGCCTATACATCTGCCCGTTCGGTATCCTTCTTCCAAGCGCCGGCAGACTATGCGCCGTGGAGTCGAGTCAGACGGATCGGGCGCGCCGAAAAAATTACGCTCGATCATCTCATGGCGAGTGCCGCGGTGCCGTTTCTGTTTCCAGCAGTGCGGATAGGCGGCGAATACTATGGCGATGGTTCGATGCGGCATCTGTCGCCTTTGAGTTCGGCGATTCACCTTGGCGCAGACCGGCTACTAGTCATTGGCGTACGCGACGAGCATCCTGATCCCGAACCGGCGCTGGAAGACTCTGCGGAATCGCCAAGTCTCGCCCACATGGCTGGATACATGCTCGATACGCTGTTTATGGATGGCTTGTATTCAGATCTTGAGCGAATAGCTCGAATCAACTCCATTCTCGAGATTACGAAACGCAAAGAGATTCCGCGCAGACAAGGCGTGCTGCGCCAAGTCGAAACGCTGTTGATTCTGCCCAGTGAAGATATTCGCGAGATTGCGGCACGTCATGTCAATGAGTTGCCGCGCGCATTACGGCTCTTATTGAAAAGTACTGGCGCAATGCGCCGCTCAGGCATGCAGTTGGTCAGTTACTTGTTGTTCGAATCTGGCTTCACATCCGATCTCGTAAAGCTGGGCTACCGGGACGGCAAAGCGCGCGAGGAAGACTTGCGCGCCTTTCTATTTGACCAGCCCGTCGGGTCTTTGGATGCGCCCGCCTTTATCAGAGAGCAGCTGGAAGCTTGAGCTAGAGTAAAAGCAGCGTTCCTAGCCCCAGAAACGCGACTATACCGACAACGTCTGTAATGGTCGTAAGTACAACTCCGCCAGCGAGTGCCGGGTCAATGTTCAATCGTTTGAGGCTGAGCGGCACGAAAAATCCAGCAACCGCGGCACACAACAAATTCGCCACCAGAGCGCCGGCAATAACAAGCCCGATTTGCCAGGTCTTGAACCACCACGCGGCAACTAAAGCAACAACAATGGCCCAACCCGCGCTGTTGTAAACGGCCACACCAAATTCCTTT
>JAHEEO010000005.1:23629-26929 GCA_024640665.1 Rhodospirillales bacterium
GCGTTGGCCGGATTGATCTGCCCCAAAGCGAGACCGCGCGTCATGAGAATGAGCGTTTGCGTTCCTGCTACGCCGCCCATGCTCGGCACAACCGGCATCAATATCGCCAGCATGACTATGCGATCCAACGTTGCGGCAAATAGATTCGCTGCCCAGGCTGCGAGAAAGGCGGTGGCCAAGTTTACGCCGAGCCATATCGATCGGCGTCTCGCACTGTCTGATACCGGCGCAAACATATCATCGTCTTCGTCCAGGCCGGCCATGCTCATGACTGAATGACTGGCTTCGTCTCGAATGATGTCAACGACGTCGTCAACGGTAATTCTGCCAATGAGCTTGTTTTCGTCGTCTACGACGGCGGCTGAAACCAGATCGTAGTTTTCAAAGAGGGTTGCTACTTCAGTGGCATGCGTTGAAGCGTTTAAAGCCGGGATTTCGGCTTCCATTATATTGACGGCAATTGCTTCAGACTCGGCAGTCAACAAGCTCGTCAGAAAGAGATAGCCAAGATGCGAACCGTTGCGACTCACGACAAAAAGCGCGTCCGTGTCTTTAGGTATTTCTTTACGCATTCGCAGATATCGCAGGATGACCTCGACGGTTACATCCCCCCGCACGGTAATCGTGTCTGGATTCATCAGTCCGCCGGCGCTGTCCTCGGCGAAACTCATGACGGCTTGCAAGCGCAGCCGGTCGCTCAGATCCAGCGATCGCAAAACCTCTCGTTTAACCGTCTCTGGCAATTCAGCGAGCAGGTCAGCCAGGTCGTCGATATCCAGTCCGGCAGCAGCGGCTACTAGCTCGCTGGAATCCATGGCCTTTATGAGACTGCCACGAACTTCGTCGTTGACCTCTACAAGGACGTCACCCTCGTCGTCTGAACTAACGAGCTTCCACACGACCTCGCGCTGCGGCAGTGGCAGTGATTCGAGCAGATTTGCGATTTCGGCGGCATTGAGCGCGTTGACCAGTTGCCCAATCTGTCGCGTCGTGCCGGCGCCCAAAGCGGCATGCAGATGCTGGAGCTTGAGCGTGGCATCGCTTTGCTTATGCAATTAGAGATCGTCCCTCTGGGAGTTCATTGTGGCGCGCGTGAATCTGGCCGTGCTGTTTTCCCAGCCGACGGGAAACTGCTTCTGCAATGTAGACGGAACGGTGCTGTCCCCCGGTGCACCCAATAGCAATAGTCAGATAAGAGCGTTGAAAATCCTGGTAACGCGGTATCCAGTGCTCCAGAAACCCCGAGATGTCATTTACCATTTCTTGAACTTCCGGTTGGGCATCGAGAAATGCAATAACGGCAGCATCTTTACCGTTGAGAATCTGCAGATTCGGCTCCCAATACGGGTTTGGCAAGCAGCGAACGTCAAATACAAAATCTGCATTCGCTGGAAGTCCATGCTTGAATCCGAACGATTCAATTTGAATGGACAAGGCGCTGCGATTACGCAATCCAACGCGGTTGCGGATCTGCTCGCGAAGTTCGTAAATATTCGTTGCTGAAGTATCAATGATGAGGTCGGCTGAGTTGATCACCGGACCGAGAAGGTCGCGTTCCTTTGCAATGGCCTCTTCCAGGCTCGTTTCCGAATCGGTTAGTGGATGCTTGCGTCGGGTTTCGCCAAAACGTTTGAGCAATACGTTGGTATCAGCCTGTAAAAAAATCAGATCGCACGCAATGCCGTCATTGCGCAGCCGCTGAATAAGCTGCGGGATTTCAGCTACGTCGGTGCGCCGATTGCGCGCATCTAACCCAATTCCGATGTTGAACATCGCATAGTCTTGCCGCAGAGTGATTTCCTGCACAAATGCACTCAGCAGGCGTACGGGGATATTGTCTACACAGTAGAAGTCAAGATCCTCGAGCACCCGTAATGCGACGCTCTTGCCCGAGCCAGACAAACCGCTGACTACGATAAGGCGAATCTGTGTCGCGTCGCCAGTTTGACTCGATGCGGCAGAGCTGCCCGCACCGGTTTTGCGCCTCGAGCTATGCGAAGCGGGATTTTTCGGCTTCCTTGGCATGGTGATCCGTTACTTTTTCTTTGTGTTTCTTGACCTGTCGATCAAGTTTGTCGATGAGCCTGTCAATTGCGGCGTACATGTTTTCTTCCACTGAGTCGGCATGAACCGTGCCGCCGGACAAGTGAACAGTTGCCTCAGCTCGATGTTGGAGTTTCTCGACCGTCAATATGCAATGAATGTCAGTTAGCTGGTCGGAATGGCGCTCTAGCTTGGCCATCTTTGATTCGACGTACTCTCTAAGCGGTTCCGAAACGTCCACATGGTGACCGGCTATTGTTACATTCATATTCAATGCTCCTTAAGGAAGGGATTAGGCTCACGGGCTAGTTAATCATATTGCTTCGTCTTCGATCGCTTGATGACGGTATCTTCATGGCTTCTCTATATTTCGCGACTGTCCGGCGTGCGACGCTAACACCACCATCCGACAACAGCTGCGCGATTTGATTATCACTCAGTGGTTTTTCCGGTTTTTCCGCAGCAATCAACTTGCGAATCTTGGCGCGCACTGCGACAGAAGACTGTTCTCCTTCATCGCCAGATACGTGGCTGGAAAAGAAATAGCGAAACTCGAAGATACCTCTCGGCGTATGCATGTACTTGTTTGTCGTGACACGGGATACGGTTGACTCATGCATGTCTATCGCTTCCGCGATGTCCTTTAATACCATTGGCCGCATATATTCTTCGCCGTGCTCCAAGAATTCTGTCTGGCGCTGCACGATATTGACCGCCACTTTGAGCAGTGTCTCGTTGCGAATCTCCAGGCTTCTAATGAGCCATTTTGCTTCTTGCAGCTGCGTTCGAAGCACGCCGAACTCGTCGCCACGGCCGAGAGAATTCGCATATGTCGAATTTACCTTGAGTTGGGGAGACAGGGAACTGTTGAGTTCCACTACCCAGTTGCCATCAACACTTCTAACAAATGCATCAGGGATGACGTATTCCGCAGCTGGCGCATAGATGGCCGCACCAGGACGCGGATGGCACGAACGAACCAACACCAGTGCGCTTTCGAGCTCGCTGTCCGTGGTTCCGAGTTGGCGCTTCAAAATGGCGTATTGGCGTTCTGCAACGAGTTCCAAGTGATTGTTCGCAATGATTTTCGCAGTTTCCAGTCCCGGTGTAGCCGCGTCGAACATATTTAACTGCAAAACGATGCACTCGCTAATGGATCGTGCGCAAATGCCGGCTGGATCAAGCGCCTGAACGATCTGTATGGCCGCTTCGACTTCCTCGTGGGTTGCCAGTACATCCGGTGCAAGCGTGGTGCGA
>JAHEEO010000153.1 GCA_024640665.1 Rhodospirillales bacterium
TCGGCGTGACGCTTCATGCGTTCCATCAGTTCTGGCCCCTGGACTCCTGCATCATCGCCAGGCCAGTTATCAACGTCAGTCGTGGTCGTCATTTGCCCGCCGACTTCAATTCCCGTGATGAGCACGGGGTTTAGGGCCGCGCGAGCCGCGTAAACGGCTGCTGTGTAGCCTGCCGGGCCTGAGCCTATGATTATGAGCTGGTGATGTTTCGCGGTCATGGTCTCTCCTTCAGAGGCTGTATGGTATTCCACACACCGCTTCAAGTCAGTTTGCATTTTCCGCAGGACATGGCTGCGGACTGAGTTTGTCTGGCATCATGCATGACATATAGAGATCGGAGTCTGCAATGCGTGTAGTAGGGATAATTGGCTTAGCCCTAAGTGCGCTGCTGGTTGCGGCGGCGTTGCCGCAGCCCGCCTCTGCGCAGGCAATTGAATCTGGCGACTTGACTGAGCGCTCAGCGACAGTCGAAAGGCCGGTTATCGGCTTGGTATTGTCTGGTGGCGGCGCGCGCGGTGGCGCACATATTGGCGCGTTGCGGGCCCTGGAAGTGTTGCGCGTTCCGATTCATCGTATTGCCGGAACGAGCATTGGTGCGGCTATCGGTGGGTTTTATGCTGCTGGCATGTCGGTCGTCGAATTAGAGAACTTCGTTGCGGAACTCGATTGGGATGCCGCGTTTTTCAATAATACGCCGCGCCAACTGCGTTCGTTTCGCCGCAAACGTGACGATGATCTGTTTCTGGTCGGTCAGCGTCCTGGCCTGAATAACGGCGAATTTGAGTTGCCGACCGGGATTGTGCAGGGTCAAGTGATAGACATGATCATGTCTCGTGTCACGTTGCCCGTTTCCGGCGTGTCCAACTTCGACAATCTGATGATTCCGTTTCGAGCCGTGGCAGGTGATATCGCGACAGGTGAAGCGGTGGTGCTCGGAGAAGGCGAATTGAGCACGGCGATTCGCGCCAGCATGGCGATACCGGCAGTACTGACACCAATCGATATTGATGGGCGCTTGCTGGTGGACGGCGGCATCGTGATGAACTTGCCGATCGAAGTCGTCCAGTCAATGGGCGCTGAAGTCGTTATCGCGATCGATGTTTCTTCCACAATGGCCGACCGAGCTGAGATCAAGTCTTTGGTCGATATAACTGCTCAGCTCACCACGCTTTTGACTCTCAATGGAGTCGAAGATCAAAAAAACAAATTGTCGGATCGCGATATCGTAATTGTGCCGCAATTGGCTGACGAATTGAGTTCCACGAATTTCGGTCTGATTGCAGAATCCATCACTCGGGGTTTCGTGGCGGTTATGGAGCGGCGCGCAGAGCTGCAGAAGTACGCGCTGGATCCAGACGCCTATGCCGCTTATCGTGAATCGCTCATTGATCCGCGCAACGAAGGCTTGCCGATTATTGAATTCATCGAAATAGCCAATGACTCGAATATTTCTGACAGCCTTATTCATGATCGTCTTAGAGAGATCATTATTGGTGAGCCGCTCGACATCGAAGCTGTTGAAACCGCGATTGGGCGGGTCTATGGCTTGGAGTTTTATCAGACTGTCCGCTATTCGGTTGTCGAGCAAGACGGTCGAACGGGGCTCAAGGTTGATCTCAACGAGCGCTCTTGGGGGCCCAACTATTTACAGCTGGGCATACAGTTTAGCTCGTCGGGAGATTCAAGCTCGGTGTTTGGTCTTGCAGTGAGTTATCTTCGCACGGCAATCAATGAACGCGGCGGCGAGTGGCGTGCTACTTTCGGACTAGGTGATGAGCCGACGTTTCTGACCAGCATGCATCAGCCGCTTGGATCCAATGGCAGGTTCTTCTTCGCCCCATCTCTCAATTTCGAGTCAAACTTGCTTAATGTATTCGAAGGCGATGAATTACGGTCGGAGCTTACCCTGCGAGAAGCGACGCTTGAGCTGGCAGCGGGCAGAGAGCTGGGTGCGTGGGGTGAGTTCAGGTCTGGGCTCAGGCGCAGTTATGGAGAGACGCGCATACGTGTCGGTGATCCAGGCGCAAACATCGAAGACGAATTTCACCGCGGCGAATTGTTTGTGCGACTGTCCGCCGATACGCTCGATAGCATTGCGTTTCCGCGTTCGGGTGTGCTGGCCAATGTTGAGTGGCGTGGCTCGCAGCCGAATCTGCTAGCGGCTGATAATGAATATGACCAGCTACTGATTGGGGCTGCGTTTGCCAAGAGCTGGGGCCGCCACACCTTGCTTTCAACGTTTCGCTACGACACCACAGTAAGCGGTACATTGCCGCTCAATCGGCTGTACAGATTCGGTGGATTCTTCGACCTTTCCGGCCTCAATGAAAACCAAAGGTCTGGCAAGCATGCTGCGCGCGTCGGTTCGAGTTATTACCGCCGCATTGGAAATCTTGCATTGTTCCCGGCATTTGCCGGCTTCAGCCTGGAGTTGGGGAATGTCTGGGACAGCCGCAGTGACATCTCATTTGACAATAGTCTGTTCGGTGGATCGTTATGGGCTGGAGTCGATACGCCGGTGGGGCCCGTGTACGTTGGATATGGTCTCGCCGAAGGTGGCCGAGACGCATTTTACGTATTCCTGGGACGAATTTTTTAGCGTGCGTTTTTCTGTGACGGTGTTTACTGCACTGCTGCTTCGGTTTCTATAACCTTACTCGTCCGTTGCCGCTCACTCATAATTTTGTATGGCTTTACGCGCATTAATCGTTCGTGTTTGGGCCTCCCTTGGCCTGCTAATGATTGCAGCCGTCGTTCATGCGGAAGTACGTACTTTTGATCTTCCGATGTACCAGGGCTCGCCTTTAGCCTATTGCAGCGCAGACGGTTCTGTATGTGGCGCCGAACTTGCGACGCAGTGGTGCGCAAGCGAAGGGTATGATCGAGCCAGCAACTGGATGCTCAGTGACGACGCCGGCGTTGTAGCACCGCCAACGCGACGTCGCTCGAATCGCCGCGGTTTCCGCTCAATTACTTGTGATCGCGAGGCGACACCTTTTCGTACGCCCACGCTCGGTTCGCTGGTTCGTTCAACGGTGATCTCACCCAGCAGACGTGCCGTTGAAACAGCGATTGCACCTGTCGAATTTCAGTTGTCTTTGCCGGGATGCTCGCAGCGTGAGCCTGGTGTGTTTTTGTGTGAGTCGGTGCATGATTATCAGCATTGTCGAACACTGCTCGAGAACGGGCGTGTTTTTGGTTGCCGCGCTGGAGTAGCATTTGCAAGCGGCTTTGCAAAACCGGTAACCGTTGACCGTGAGTCACTGCAATTGCGCGTTCAGTCTTCTGCCATGGCCACTGTCCGCCGTGAGCGCCGCGGCAAGGGCAAGCTTCGCGGGCACGCGGAGTTTGAAGTCGCATTCGACACGCCCCGAATCGCAGCGAATCGAGTATGTTTGCAGCGTGACCGTTACTTGTATTATCCAACCGGCCCGATGGGCGGCATGTCTGGCATTGAAGCAACTGACGAATGCGGTGAGCCGATTCGCGGCGAATTTGAGCCGCACCAGGACGATTTGCTGAGAGCATACGACATGTGCATGTCACTAGGTGCTTGGGGCAAAACGATCGAGCAACCGATCGAAATTCTGGTCGCGGGGCTTTATCACATCGTCGATTCCGATTGGGCGCAAAACACGAAAGGCGCTATCGCTGGAGCAGATATCGTTGCGCCTTATACGACGATTAGCGCGCCGATGCAGGTGAATTGTCAGCAATAGCCGGTTAGTTGGCCGCCTAATTTCCGCTTGTATTCATTTTTCGGCTGCCCTTGTCGAAACGCCCTTCAGCCCGATTTTTCACTTGGCAACAGCTGTCTCAACAAGCTGCTAGTGCCATCGGTCGCTGGTGGGTGCTAATCTTGCCCTATGCTTTTTCAGCTGTGCCACAGAGGGCAATGTAGGCGAATGACCACTGCGCAAGCGAATGGACTGATGGCATCGTCAATAGTCGCCATGGTTTTAGGCGGAGATGCCGAGCGTATCGCATGGTTACTTTCGAGCAATGCTTCCAATGTAGCCGGAGCGTTCTTCGGTTTCGCCGAGGGGCATTAGCTTGTCAGATCACGGTGGCAGTCTGGTATTTAGGTTTCGACGTGCGGTCTTGTGTCTTGCCGCAGTTGTTGCGGTGCCCGTTAATTCCCAGCCAGAAGTTGGTGCTCTCTTTGAACCATTAGACACTTCTGCGCCAATTCCGGTGAGTGTGATTGCTGGCGAAGCTGGTTCCGCATATCAGGCCGGCGATGAAGAGCTGGCGTTGTGGGCGCTCGATGACTGGGCTAAGGCGGCCGGGCGGCAATTGCGATTCGAGCAAGTTGCTGATCAGACGCAGGCGCTCATCAGAATTCACTTTGTTCAGGCCGATGCAGGGCAGTATGGCGAAATGCGTCCGTTGCGCGTCGGCAATCGCAGAGGCGCCGAAGTGTTTATTAGGCCAGACACTGAAGCGCTTGGCGCCGCGATAGCACGCCGTGCTGCACTCGATCCGCTGTTTCGAGATACGATCGTGTACCTAACGTGTGTTCATGAACTCGGTCATGCACTCGGTTTGTCACATACGTCAGATTATGAGGACATCATGTATGCGTTTGGCTTTGGCGGAGATATTGAAGAGTATTTTGCTAGATTTCGGCGTCGGTTAAGCGGTCGCGCGGCAATACAAAATGAGTCCGTACTGTCGCCTAATGATGTTGCACGGTTAAGGGCAATCTATTCAGTCGAGGTTGGGCAATGATTGAAGACTTGGCTGGCTGGTTGCTGGTTGCGCTCATTATCGGGTTCTTTCTGGGCCGAATGTCCCGGCCAAAATACGATACTCAGCTGGGTTTATTGGATAGAAAGCTCACGATGCTGACCGAGCACTTTAAACTCAAGTGGGATCCAACGGTCGGCGTGCCTGATGAGGTGCTGACAAAGATTCGTGCGGGCAGCAAAGTTGAAGCCATCAAGCGTTATCGCGAGTTGACGGGTAAGGGTCTGAAGGAATCCCATGAGCTCATTGAAGAAATTGACCGTCGGATTCGTTTCAGGTTGTAGTGTCTCTAAATGCAGCGCCTTCATGCTGCAGTAGCCATCGTTTCTTTTCTGGGCCTGCCGAAAATCCAGCCAACGATCCATCGGCGCCGATCACGCGGTGGCACGGTACGACTATGCACAATGGGTTCTTGCCGTTTGCCGAGCCGACAGCGCGCGCGGAATTAGGTCGGCCAATGCGTCGGGCAAGCGCTGCATAGGATAATGTTTCTCCCGGCGGTATTGTTCTTAGACCAGCCCACACCTGGTTCTGAAATGCAGTCCCGCGAAAAACCGTCGGAATTTCTGCAAGCGCATGTATGTCGCCCGCAAAGTAAGCGGTAAAAGCTGCA
The DNA here is from genome assembly GCA_024640665.1 of Rhodospirillales bacterium. Lineage (GTDB taxonomy): Bacteria > Pseudomonadota > Gammaproteobacteria > Steroidobacterales > Rariloculaceae > JAHEEO01. The sequence continues at coordinate 5,363 of JAHEEO010000153.1, forward strand.
TGATACGGCGAAGAAACACTGCGATTGGCCTTCTGCTTGCCGCCGTGTTGCGTGACTGGGTTTCCTGCAATAGTGACAGCGAGTAAACCAGCATCGTTCCATTCAATAGCCAGCTCGCCGATCGGTGTTGCGAAGTAGTCAAACTTGCTTGAGATGGTTTTCGACATCGCTGTTCAGTCCTCCAGTGATTTCCACAAATACATTAGTGCATAACCGCGCCAGGGCCGCCATGCCTCAGCCGCCTTGATAAGTTCGGCTCCGTTGCGAGTGCCCAGTGCCTTTAGCGCGCCAAGATCTGCATCGGGGAACGCATCGGGGTTTCGCAGGCCTCTCAGCGCAACATAATTCGCAGTCCATGGCCCGATACCCTTTATTGCAATTAGCCGATTTCTGGCGTCTTCATAACGGGTGGTCGTGCTCACAAAATTCGGATTATCCGCGAACAAACCGGCAACGTGCTGCAAGGTTTCGGCTCGCGCACGATTCAGTCCCAGCTGTCGCAAATCCTGCTCGACCAGGTCCATCGGCAAAGGAAACAGTCGTTGCGGACCATCCGAGCGGGTTATGGCTTCGCTCAAGGGGCTGCCGTAAGCGCTGACCATTCGGCCCAGGATCGTTGTCGCCGCCTGCACGGATACTTGCTGGCCGACAATGGCGCGCGTCAGCAGTTCGAATATGTCCCAGCAGCCTGGAATGCGCAGCCCGGGGTGATTGCGAACATGCCTTTGCAGCAGCTTGTCTTTGCTTAGGTGTTCGTGAACTCGATGCGGCGCGGCATCCAGGTCGAACATGTCGCGAACACGTCGAACGCTGCCGCTGAGGTCGGCGACGACTTCGAGCGAAAATTCTGCCGTGATGCGATTGTGCTGCAAATCTGCCGTGACACGCAGGAGGCCGGGCGAATCGCCGATACGGATTGCCCTCGTGTAACCTGTATCGACGGTCTCCAGCCCTCGAACGCACCGGAATCTGAAGTAGTTCAGCAGGCAGTCCCATGCAAGCGGTGGACGGTAGGCGAGTTGCAATTTAATGCTACCCGTCGAGCCAGCGTCGGCGTTGCTACGCGCGGGTTTCATCTGCGTTCTTTGCCATTGCGTCGGCGGGTGCGGATTGTGCTGTCGAGACAGCAGCGGGCAACAAGAACGCCAATGCTGCACCACAATGCTGCGAGACTTTTAGGCTGAGCAAGTCGTCTGCTCTCGTTCGGCCGAGATTTACTGCGGCTATCGGTTTGCCAGCGTGGGCCATGGCTTGCGCGAAGCGAAATCCGGAATAAACCATTAGCGATGAGCCTACAACGAGCATGGCATCGGCTTGCGCCACTGACCTCATGGCCGTCTCGACTCGCTGCGGCGGAACCCGTTCGCCGAAAAACACCACATCGGGCTTCAAGATGCCCTGGCAGTGGCTGCATGAAGGCACGACAAAATAGGAGAAATCTACATGCTCAAGATCGGCATCGCCGTCTGGCGCGGCGGCGGCGTCGAGATTGTCCCACCGCGGATTGTTTTGCAGAAGCGCTTGTTGCATGACGCTTCGAGATTCCTTGTGGTCACAGCTGGTACAACGTACTACGTCCATACGGCCATGCAAGTCGAGCACACGCCGAGTGCCGGCAGCCTGGTGCAGCCGATCGACATTCTGCGTCACCAGCAGTTCAATGCGGCCAAGGCTTTCGAGTTCGGCTAGCGCACGGTGCGCATCGTTTGGCGGCGCGTGTCCAAAGCGCTTCCACCCGACTAAACTGCGTGCCCAATAACGCTGCCTCGTCGCTAAGTCGTTCATGAATGCCTGATACATCACCGGTTGAGCGCGTTTCCAGTTGCCATTCAGGTCACGATAGTCAGGAATGCCTGAGTCCGTGCTGCAACCTGCGCCTGTTAGTACAAAGATTCGCCGATGCTGTGAGACGAAGTCGCTAAGTGAGTTCCACGTCATGGGCTTCAGGATACGGCAGAATACTGCTCTCGTCGCGAGATTC
>JAHEEO010000154.1 GCA_024640665.1 Rhodospirillales bacterium
TCCAGATGAAGGTTGACCTGATTGCACCGATTGCGATGGAAGAGGGGCTGCGATTTGCGATCCGCGAGGGCGGACGGACTGTTGGCGCCGGCGTCGTCGCAAAGATTATTGAATAGTTGAGTAAGGGCGCTGGTCGGCGCGTTTGGTTTCGCGGCCTGCTGTGGATTAATCCCTGCAGGCCGGTAGCTGCTCAAGATAGTGGCAAATCCGTGCAAAACCGAACACACTGGCTGGCGCCCGTGCATTCTTAAGTTGCTTTGCGAGCCCGTCGAGGGGCTCAAAGCACCCGCCAGTGCACTCAGGGTGGAAAGTTTCGCTTGGAAAGCGGAAAGGACAGATAGATAATAGCGCCTCGAAATGGCAGGGCGTTTATCTATCTGTCTTTGCGCAGATATAGGACAGTTGGAAAAAATGGCTACAAATCAGAATATTAGAATAAGACTCAAGGCCTTCGATCATCGGCTCATCGATAAGTCTGCGCGGGAAATCGTCAATACGGCGAAACGCACGGGTGCGACGGTGAAAGGTCCGGTGCCGTTGCCGACAAAAACAGAGCGGTTTACCGTGCTCATTTCGCCGCATGTCAACAAGGATGCGCGAGATCAATACGAACTGCTGACGCATAAGCGGCTAATGGATATCGTTAATCCAACGGATAAGACGGTTGAGGCGCTGATGCAGCTCGAATTACCTGCTGGCGTCGACGTACAGCTCAAGCTGAATTAAGGCGTCGAATTAAGGCGTTGATATGCGCAGGCCCGGTGCTATAATGCCGGGCTACTCGCAGCTCGGTGGGCTTGAATCGCCTCCCGAGCAGCTTTCGTACCAGGGGTGTGCTGCCGGTTCGAGTGGCGGCGCCAAGCAGAAGATTAAAGGTCGCTGACCGGTGTAGCACCGGTATTGCGAATTGGTGCCAGTGCATACGGTTGCGCTGGCTGAAGCACCGGCCGACGCAGTCGGGGCGGATATAGAGGAAAGAACAATGCCGATCGGTCTCGTGGGCCGCAAGTGCGGTATGACCCGCATTTTTACTGAGCATGGGGAGTCAATTCCTGTGACAGTAGTAGAAGCCCTGCCAAACAAAGTTACGTTGGTCCGCACGGACGAGCGTGATGGTTATCGGGCGATTCAAGTAACGACTGGCAAAGCGCGCCCGGGCAAATTGACGAAATCGCAGCTTGGCCATTTCGCGAAAAACAATGCAGAGCCTGGAGAAGGCCTGTGGGAATTCCGCCTAGCCGACGGCGAAGGCGCCGATTTTGAAATTGGCAGCGAGCTGAGTGTAGAAAGATTCGAGGCCGGCCAGCTGGTGGATGTCATTGGAACATCTAAGGGTAAGGGGTTTGCCGGCACTGTAAAACGGCACAACTTCCACATGCAGGATGCTACCCACGGTAATTCAATTTCTCACCGAGCCCCGGGTTCTATCGGTCAAAACCAATCGCCTGGCCGCGTATTCAAGGGCAAAAAGATGTCCGGACATATGGGCCAAGAGCGTGTGACTTCACCCAATCTCGAAGTCGTCCGTGTTGATGCAGATCGCAATCTGTTGTTGATTAAGGGGGCAGTACCTGGTGCGGCAAGCGGTCGAGTCATGGTGCGTCCGGCAACGAAGGCCAAGAGCGCCACTAACTAGCTATTAGAGTTTGAGATGAAGGTTAAAGTACACGGAGCCACAGCCGGTCTTGAATTAGCAGACGATGTTTTCGCTGCGAAGTTCAACGAGCCGTTAGTGCATCAGATTGTCACTGCTTACTTGGCAGCTGGGCGGCAGGGCACAAAGGCGCAAAAAAGACGCTCCGACGTACGCGGCGGCGGCATCAAGCCTTGGCGCCAAAAAGGCACCGGCCGCGCCCGAGCAGGTACTTCACGGAGCCCGATTTGGGTCGGCGGTGGCCGCACGTTTGCCGCTGCGCCTCGTGATCACTCGCAGAAAGTTAACCGTAAGATGTATCGCGGCGCCCTGCGTTCATTGCTGTCTGAGCTGGTACGCCAAGAGCGTATTGTCTTCGCTAATGAAATTGCCGTTGCTGCGCCACGGACTCGAGAGTTAAAGGCCTTTCTTGCGGAGCTCGGAGTTGAGCGAGGGCTGATCGTGGTCGAGGCTTTCAGCGAGAACCTTTGGCTTGCGGCCAGAAATCTTCCGCACATATCGGTTGAAGAAGCGAACGTTGTGGATCCGGTGAGTTTAGTCGCGGCCGACAAAGTCGTGGTATCTGCAGCCGCCGCTCGATTGTTAGAGGAGCGTGTCAAATGAGTGGCGTTCCGCATCAAGAAAGACTTATGCAAGTCATTTTGGGGCCGCACGTCTCTGAGAAGTCGACGGCATTGGCAGACAAACATAACCAAATAGTTTTTAAGGTGCGTCTGAACGCAACCAAGAAAGAAGTGCGGCAGGCAATCGAGTCTCTGTTCGAGGTTAAGGTCGAGCGGGTTTCTATCGTCCGTGTGGCCGGCAAGGCAAAGCGCTTCGGCACAATGATGGGGCGGCGCAGTGCTTGGAAGAAGGCCTATGTGCGTCTCGCTCCAGGTAACGAACTAGATTTTGTGGGCGCGGAATAAGGCGCTCAAGCGGGAATTTTCATGACGGTACGCAAACAAAAACCGACGTCAGCTGGCCAGCGCTTCGTAGTGCGTGTTGTGCCGGAAGGGCTCCATAAGGGCGCGCCGCATACGCCGTTGCTTACGCGTCTAACCAAAAATGGTGGTCGCAATAACGCGGGCCGTATTACGACTCGCCACAAAGGCGGCGGTCACAAGCGTCACTACCGAGTTATCGATTTCAAGCGTGATAAAGACGGTGTGCCCGGACGTATTGAGCGATTTGAATATGATCCAAACCGCAGTGCGCATTTGGCTCTAGTGCTTTATGCCGACGGCGAGCGACGCTACATTCTGGCGCCAAAGCGCGCAAAGGTTGGCGATCCTATTCACTCTGGTAGTGATTCGCCAATCAAGCCCGGCAATGCGCTGCCGCTGAAGAGCATCCCGGTTGGTACGCAAGTACATTGCATTGAGATGAAGCCTGGCAAAGGCGCGCAAATCGCACGCAGTGCCGGCGCTACCGCCCAGATGGTTGCGCGCGAGGGCGACTACGTGACTTTGCGGTTGCGTTCTGGGGAAATGCGCCGAGTTCACGTCAATTGTCGCGCGACAATCGGCGAGGTCGGAAACGACGAGCATAATCTGCGCAAGCTGGGTAAGGCCGGCGCAACGCGTTGGCGCGGTGTTCGCCCGACTGTTCGCGGTGTCGCCATGAACCCAGTTGACCATCCGCACGGCGGTGGTGAAGGGCGGACTTCCGGTGGCCGGCACCCGGTCTCACCATGGGGCGTGCCGACCAAGGGATACAAGACCCGCACCAACAAGCGCACCAGTTCGATGATTATCCGTAGCAGAAAGCAGAAGTAGTTTAAGCAGAAAACCATGCCACGATCCATTAAGAAAGGTCCTTTTATCGATTCTCATCTTCTTAAGAAGGTTGGGAAAGCCGCAGCCGCCAATGACCGTCGTCCGATAAAGACGTGGTCGCGCCGCTCGATGATTCTTCCGGATATGGTCGGTTTAACGATAGCAATTCATAACGGGCGTCAGCATATACCAGTGCTCATCTCTGAAAACATGGTGGGACACAAATTGGGTGAGTTTGCGGTCACGCGGACTTTTAAGGGCCATTCGGGCGATCGCAAGACCAAGTAGCGGCGGGCTCGAGGAACGAAGATGGAAGTAGCAGCAACATTACGACACGCACGAATCTCGCCGCAGAAATGCCGTTTGGTTGCAGATCAAATCCGCGGCCAGGCAGTTGGCGAGGCATTGACGCTTTTGAAGTTCAGTACCAAAAAGGCATCCGATATGCTCTATAAGGTTCTGGAATCGGCGATCGCAAACGCAGAACACAATCATGGTGCTGATATCGACGAGCTGAAGGTGTCGGCAATTGAGGTAAACGTGGCGCCTTTCTTTGCCAGATCCCGTGCACGCGCCAAGGGCCGTGGTAATCGGATTCTTAAACGCAATAGTCACATCACGATCAAAGTGGCCGACGAGTAAACATGGGACAAAAAGTACATCCGATAGGCATTCGCCTTGGAATCACCAAAGAGTGGACATCCAAGTGGTTTGCCGATTCACAGACATACCCGTTGTATGTCGCGCAGGATCATCAAGTGCGTACCTTTTTGGCCAATCGGCTCAAAGAGGCGTCCGTCAGTCGCATTCAGATCGACCGACCGGCTAAGCGCGCCAATATCACTATCCACACGGCTCGACCGGGTATTGTGATCGGTAAAAAGGGTGAGGATATCGAGCGCTTGAGGGTCGATGTCTCCAATATGTTGAAAATGCCACTCCAAGATGTGCGGCTAAATATTTCCGAAATTCGCAAGCCGGAACTCGACGCAAAGTTGGTTGCCGAAGGCATTGCGCAGCAGCTTGAGCGACGCGTTCAGTTTCGCCGCGCTATGCGCCGCGCAGTGACCAACACGATGCGCGTTGGTGCTGAAGGCATAAAGGTTAAGGTCGCAGGCCGTCTCAACGGTGCAGAAATCGCCCGTTCCGAGTGGTATCGCGAAGGCCGAGTGCCATTGCACACTTTTCGCGCAGATATCGACTATGGGCTTGCTGAGGCAAATACAACTTACGGCATTATCGGCGTAAAGGTATGGGTGTTTCGAGGTGAGGTTTTTGAAACACCGGAACCGGCGCAAGACGCTGCCGATTCAAGTCGGGCACAAACGAGCTAAATTGGTCTTACCATGCTGCAACCAAAACGCACAAAATTTCGAAAACAATTCAAGGGTCGCAATCGCGGGCTAGCCGAGCGCGGCAGTAGCGTCAGTTTTGGCGAGTACGGGCTCAAGGCGACAGGTCGCGGCCGTTTAACGGCACGTCAGATAGAAGCGGCGCGGCGGGCAATGACTCGTCATATTAAGCGCGGTGGCAAAATCTGGATCCGAGTATTTCCGGACAAGCCGATAACCAAGAAGCCATTGGAAGTCCGTCAGGGTAAAGGTAAAGGTAACGTCGAATACTGGGTTGCCCAGATTCAGCCTGGCCGCATGCTTTATGAGATGGCCGGCGTAGACATCGAGACTGCGCGGGAAGCCTTCCGCCTGGCTGCCGCGAAACTGCCAATACCGACGGCGATTGTCGAGAGGCAGGCAGTCTAATGAAAGCAGCAGAAGTCAGAGCGATGACGGATCAGCAGCTCAGCGATGAGCTCATGAAGCTGCGCCGAGAGCAGTTCAACCTCCGTATGCAGTCTGCGACGGGTCAAAGTGCTCGGCCAGATCAATTTGGCAAAGTGAGAAAAGATATTGCGCGTATCAAGACCATACTGCACGAGCGCGCTGCAGTGGCTGAGGGCAAATAGCAAATGAGCACTGAACAAACAGCGCAGACGCAGCAGCGAACCATCGACGGCAAAGTCTTGAGCGCCAAGATGAATAAGAGCATAACGGTTGCGATTGAGCGCAAGGAGCCGCATCCCGTATACGGCAAATACATTCGGCGCACGACAAAAGTTGTCGCGCACGATGAAACTAACGAGTGCAATGAAGGCGACGCCGTCACGCTGGCGGAATGTCGGCCCATATCAAAAACGAAATCTTGGCGCGTCGTTGCAGTAAACGGCAAGGCTGCAGGGAAATAAACTCGTGATTCAAGTGCAAACAGTATTGTCAGCAGCGGACAACAGCGGTGCACGTCGCATGATGTGCATCAAGGTGTTGGGCGGCTCTAAGCGCCGCTATGCTCGAATCGGCGATATCATCAAAGTAACTGTCAAAGACGCCATACCGCGCGGGCGCGTGAAAAAAGGCGAAGTCTATAACGCAGTGGTCGTTAGGACTCGTAAAGGTCTGCGCCGACCAGACGGTTCTGCTATTCGCTTCGACGGGAATGCAGCTGTATTGCTGAACCAGCGTCTCGAGCCAATCGGCACGCGTATTTTTGGACCGGTGACGCGCGAGTTGCGGACCAGCAAGTTCATGAAAATCATTTCACTTGCGCCTGAAGTGCTCTAGGGGAGCATTGCCATGAAAAGGATCAAGCAAGGGGACGAAGTTATCGTCATTGCCGGTAAGGATAAGGGCCGAAGAGGTTCTGTCTCGCGCATCTACGACAATGGGCGAGTGCTGGTAGAAAACATCAATCTCGTTAAGAAGCATCAAAAGCCGAACCCGAACGCAGGCGTTCCCGGTGGAATTATTGAGAAAGAAGCCCCGGTGGATATATCCAACGTGATGTTATTTAACCCCGCCTCAGACAAAGGCGAACGCGTCGGCATAAAAACGCTGGCTGACGGCAAAAAAGTTCGTTACTTCAAGTCGAATGGCGAAGTTCTGGATAGCTAGTAATGAGCAGGTTGCAAACACTATATAGCGAAAAAATGGTTCCTGAGCTGATGGAGAAACTCCAGCTCAAGAACATCATGTCTGTGCCGCGTGTTGCGAAAGTTACGCTAAACATGGGCGTTGGCGAAGCTGTCGCAGACCGCAAAGCGCTAGAAAACGCCATGGCAGATCTCGCGCGTATATCAGGCCAGAAACCGGTGCCGTGCAAGGCAAGGGTTTCCGTGGCTAGTTTCAAGATTCGCGAAGGTTACCCTATTGGTTGCAAGGTCACGTTGCGACGCGAACGTATGTACGAATTTCTGGATCGCCTCATTAACGTTGCTATTCCGAGAATCCGCGATTTTCGCGGTTTCTCAAGACGAGCCTTCGACGGCCGTGGCAACTACAACTTGGGTGTCCGGGAACAAATTATTTTTCCTGAAATTGATTACGATCAAGTCGACTCCATACGTGGCCTCGACATCGCAATCTCAACAACGGCTAAAGATGACGCTGCCGGCCAGGCACTACTCGAAGCTTTTAGCTTCCCGCTGCGGGCTTAACATCGGAGATGCATGAATAATGGCTAAGAAATCAATGCTCGAACGCCAGCGCAGGCGCGAGAGAACAGTTCAGCGCTATGCCGTAAAACGCGCACAGCTGCGAAAAATCGTTAGCGACTCAAAAGCTACCGAGGATGAGAAAGAGGCTGCCCGCTTGAAGCTGCAAGGTCTGCCTCGCGACGCAAGTCCCGTGCGATTGCGCAACCGCTGTTCGATAACCGGTCGACCGCAGGGTTATTACCGGAAGTTCGGGTTAGCTCGAAACAAACTCAGGGAAGCCACGATGCGCGGCGAGATTCCAGGACTTTCGAAGGCCAGTTGGTAAGCAGGGCGTAGCACTCATGAGCATGAATGATCCCATAGCAGATATGTTGACCCGGATTCGCAACGGCCAGCGTGCCCGCAAGGTTGCGGTCGATATGCCAGCATCGAAAATTAA
>JAHEEO010000155.1 GCA_024640665.1 Rhodospirillales bacterium
TGAGGCTAAAACTGCGCCTACTCAAAAAGCTCAGTAGACTTAGCTGGTTACTTTAGCGTGATCTAACCGCCTCATTTCGGTCGTCTGAAGACCACAGAATGCTGCGGCTTTCCTCAGCTGGCGACTATGCAGCGGTAATTGGGAAGCTGAGGTTCTACCATTGAACTACACCCGCGAATCTCGTGTAGGCCACTGATTCTACTGCTGGCTAACGCTCGGAGTCACCATCGACGGTAGAGGAATCGTGCTGGCCGTTCGATGCACAAACCATTATGGAGTCAGCAACTTGTCCCTGTCGCTTCCAACACCGCCAAATCAGTAGTTCGCGCCGTCTACGGGCGAAATTCCGAGACGCTCGAGATTAACTGTTGCGGCATCGTAATTCGCGCGTGCAATGCGCCTCGCCAGGTCAGCTTCGTAATATCTGACTTGCGCATTTGCTGCAGTTTCTTCGCGAACGTTGACGAGAAAAAAGTCGCTTGCACCGCTGGCAAAGCGCCGTTGCTCGGCATCCGCCATGGCCTCGGCTTGAGAAACTTCGAGCTCTGCGAGGCGCAACAGTTGTTCTGCGACCTGCATTTCGAGCACGATATTCCGTACTTCAATCTCGATCTGATCCTGCTGCAGCTGATGTTGCTGCAGCAGTGCATCAACCTCGGCGCGCTCGCGAATTACGCGGCCGCGAGCAGTGCGCTGCTGCAGCGGCACGGAGAAAGAAACCCCTACGACGGCATCAGTAGAGTCTCTTGATGGACCGCCTTCAGCAATATCTCCGTAATCGTTGGAAACCTCGATGTTCAGATCGACTCGCGGCAACAGTTGATTTTCGGCAAGCGCAACTCGGCTTCTTGCTCGCATTATCGCGGTACGCAATAGCTGCAGTTCTGGTCGGCGCGCCAGCGCATCTGGCACTGATGGTGCGTCGTTTAGGGGCAGCTCTTCGATCGCACCAATCGGTGGCGGTGGTGACAACGCTTCGCGCGGCGCCTGCAACGACCTGCCGTCCGCATCCCGATAGTAAAGTGACAAGCCATTTGTTGCCGCTTGAAAATTACGCGCGGCCGTAGTGGCAAAACGACGACGGTTGGTAATGTTCAGCCCGTTCTCGATCAGAAACACTTCTGCTCTCGCACCACTTCGTACCTGCTCTTCCAAAGCCGTCTGTCGGTCCAGCGCGATTTGCAGCAAGTCCTCATATACCGTCAGCTCGTAGCCGGTAACTACCCAGCGCCAGTATGCAATCAGGGCGCGCTGTTGTACGCCAATGCGCGTCAGCAACAGATCGAGGTCGGCTTCGCGAAGAGCCCGACGTGTGTCACCGAGACCAAAACGCCGCTCGTCGATCCGACGATTGCGCAGTAATGAGAACAGCAGCCCAACCTTTAATTCGCCGCGATCATTGGTGTAATTGGTGTCCTCATATACGGGAAATGTTCCATCGGACAGACGATAACCTGCGTACAGTTCGCTGCCCAAAGGACGCAGGCGTTGGCGAATTCCGCCCGATGCGATGCTGCCATTGTAGAACCCGGTGGTGCGGCTGAAACTATCGGCGGAGAACACCAGATCGAACTCACCGTCGGCTTCGAGCACCGCGCCGTCGGCGCCGCGACGTTCTGCAAGACTCGCCAAAATTCCTGGGAAGTGCGCGTCTGCAGACGTGAGTACCGCATCGACGCTGAGCGTATCCGTCTGTGCCACGACTGCTGTGCTTACGACCAGCCACGTCACCACGACTGCGCAAAAATATTCAGCTATCGAGCGTCGACGGGCGCCCGGGAGATCAGCGCTCAAGTTCCCGCTCCGTTCTGCACGGCATCAGGCAGATTCGCCGGGAAGTTGTTGAGCTGACGCCACAGCTCGTAACCGCTCGCGACGGCTTCAAGCAGTATCCAGCCTCTGGCGTTCGAGCCGAATCGAACAAAACCATGATCGGGCCAGGGGTTCGGGTCATCGTTGTCCTCGGTGACCATCACACGAAACCGACCAGCTGTGCTGGCAGACGGGTCGACCGCGACGACGACGCCGCCAAATGTGCCAACGGCAAGCGATGGCCAGCCGCTAAATTGCACCACGGGCCAGCCCTCGAACTGCATACGGACGCGGGCACCCGGCCTGACGAGCGCAATATCCCGTCCATCTATGTAAAGCTCGACCGCACGCTCTACATTGTCCGGCACGAAGGTAGCAACGACATCGCCGGCACTGACGATTGTTGCGGAATCGCCGGCATTCACGCGCAGGATGACGCCGTCGCGGGGTGCGCGCACCATCTGAACAGACTGGCGAGACAAATTTACATCCACGCGACTCAGCTGAGCGGAGGCTTCGGCGACGCGAGTACGCAACTCCTCGACGCGAATTCTGGCCTGTTCGTACTCACGCCTTGCGGCCAGCCCCTGATCAAACAACGAGCGCATTCGATTCAGATCAATTTCCGCCGTTTCTACTGCGATCCGGGCCGAATCGAGGATCGCCATAACCTGCTGCCGCTCGGCCTCCAGTCTTTCTATAAGATTCGGATCGATGTCAGCGATGCGAACGATTGGATCACCGGTCGTTACGTGGCTGCCATCTCTGACAAACCATTCCTGCTTGCGCCCGGAGACGAGCGCATTAATTTCCTGTACGCGATCGTTTGGGTTCAGCGCAGTTACCGTTCCGACGCCGTATGTCGTCTGAACCCAAGGCACAAAGACGAGAAACGCGGCAAATGCCAGTGTTGTTATCAGCACCATCCAGCCGATTACACGAGCGACTCGCGGTGGCCTGATCGAGTTGAGCGTAGGAAAGTGCGAGCTGTGTTTTTCGTTGGCAGCCATATCAGGCATCTGTTTCCTGCGGTGGAGTCGCCGTGGACGCAGTCTCTTTGAGGCCTGCGGCGGCGAGTGTTTGATCACCCCTTTCCGTTGCGCGGCACAGCGCTTCGAACGAATCGTAAACGCGCTGAGATTTATTGCCGAGATAAAGATAACGATCGAATCCCAGATCGCGGGTTCTCTCCGTGAAATAGATGACAAGCGTGTCAGCTTTGCTTTGCAGAAGATCGAGTGAATTTCTGATTGTGTCGTCCGGCATGACATCGAATAGTTGATTCAGCACCAGCACCCTCGGCTTGGCAATTATCGCGGACGCGAGCCGCAGGCGCATCGTTTCAGAAATTGATAGAGGCCAGCCGGAGACAGAAAGATGGGTATCGAGGCCGTTCGGGAGACGCGCGATTGCGTCACTGAGACCAACAGCGGCGAGGACTTCCAGATCGCGCTTGAGACTATCGTGCGTACCGCTCAAATCAAGGTACTCGTGAATTGTCATCTCAACGACGGTCGGCCTGCCGAGGTATATCACCTGCTGTCTCAGCGTATGTGGCAGGATGCTCCTGATATCAATTCCACCAAGCGCCAGATAGCCACGTGCGGGCTGTTCATAGCGACGCAACAGGTCCATAAGACCGCGCTGAAGTGCATGGGTTTCGGCGATGCCCTGGACTCGTGCGCCGGCAGGCAATTCGAATTCGAGCGCTGCTTCGTGGAGAGCCTTGGTCGCGGCACCGGATACTTTGAGCGCAGAATTTTCCAATTGAATTACGTCACCGGTTTCCTGTTCTTGCTCGATCTTATCGAACAACGAGAGCTCTTCGATCGACGCACACAATTCATAGAAGTAGGACAGGTAGGTGCCCAATTGTGAAACTCCGAAAAATGCAACGGAGAGAACGAGCTCTGCTGCCACCAGCTGACCCAGTGACAACTGACCCTGAATGACCAGCCACCCGCCGAGCCCCAGCAGCGAAGCGCTTGCCAGTGCGTACAACACGAGGAAACAGACCGTTTGGGCGAAGTGATGTCCGAAGTGCCGTTCATGAGCGCGGATGTAGTCACGCGTAACTCCATCAGTTTTATCGAGCGCTGTGGAAATATGACGATCAGATTTGAAATAGCCGTTCGACTCACTAAGGCTTTCGAGCCACGCAGCTGCTGCGTGTTTGGTATGGGATACCTGGATTGCGCTGCGAATAGCGCGTCCGCCCCACACCGCCCAGATCAACCAGATCAGAGAGACCAATACGAGATTGAACAAGAGAAACAACGGATGGTAGAGCGACACGAGTACTAAGCCGACCACCGTTTGCAGAATAATCGTGAAACCGCCGATGAGCATGTTCGGCAAATTCTTCTGCACAATGACGATATCGAAGTAGCGATTGAATAATGCGCTCAAACGCTGATCTTCAAAAAAGGGATTCAGTGCATATATTGATTTCAGGGCAATTTCTGCAACCATGCGCGCGTAAAAGCGGCGCTGAAACAAATCCATAATGTGAATGCGTAAAGCGTTCAGCAAACCCGAGAGCAGCATGAGCACAAACAGCGTTGTGCTGAGCACGACAAGCGATATCGTAAGGCCCGTGTTGGCAACGGTATTGATCAGCATCTGCACCGAAATCGGTGTCGCGAGGGACAGGAGACTAATGCCGACGCCATAGACAATAGTCAGCGAATAGAACGAGGACTCCGGCCCGAGTATTCGGAAAATAAGGGCGAAAACCTCGCTCGGCGTAACCTGCGCATGGTGTTGATCGGTCATCGAATTCTGGCGAGCGAGGGTATTGAAGAATGACCTGATTCTGCCGAAATTGCCAGCAAAGGTCTATTTGTTAACGCTACTCCGGCATTCACACAATCCCTTGAGCTAACGTAGAAAATCTAATCGCCAGCAGCAAAAACCGCGAGGCACCTAACGAGCGTGATTAGCAAACTTTTACCCTGATATCGAGGACGCATCGACGACACCTCGATGGGGAAAGCGACACTCCTCCGGGAACGTATCGATCGACAGGGCGTTATTGGAAGGTGGGCTTCCCCGGAGATATTGGATGAATTGACCGGAACCCATGACGGATAATCGTATTAGGCCAACTACTTGCGCTAAGGTGCACAGCAGCAGTCAAGTTCAAAGTCGGTAGTCCCGCTGGTAAGCTTGAGCGTGGCTGCCGAGTTTAGGCTGGGCATAGAGATCATATTGATCGGATGGAACAGGAGGCAGCATATGTCCAGGCAAAAAAATCCGGCATCCTTCGAATTCGCTGCCGGGAACGGCTTACTACATCGCCGGGAATTCCTGCGCGGTGGCGCATCGCTCGGCGGCGCGGCAGCACTCGCGTTCAGTTCGATTACACAAGCTCAATCTACTGATACACCACTGTGGATGAAAGTGCCGGGCCGAGGCATGGAAGGCTATGGGCAGCGCAGTCGTTACGAAGACAATACGCTTCGGACAGTTGGATCGGCCGCAGGCACAGTGGGTGCTGGTGCATCGAGAACGCCACTGGAGCGATTGGAAGGCGTCATTACCCCGAGTGCTTTGCATTTCGAACGACACCACAACGGCATCCCCGATATCGATCCTGCGCAACACCGACTTTTAATTCATGGTCTTGTGGAGCGGCCGCTTTTTTTCGATCTCGAATCTTTGTCGCGCTATCCCTTAGTGTCACGGATTCAGTTTTTGGAATGTTCCGGCAACGGTCGTGCGAATATTGGTGCTACACCGGCACAATCCACGGCCGGGGAATTGCACGGGTTGCTGTCATGCAGTGACTGGACCGGCGTACCGCTATCCATTTTACTGGACGAAGCTGGGCTGGCGCCGGGAGCCGCTTGGGTCGCTGCCGAAGGCGCGGATTCGGCAGCTATGGTGCGCAGCATTCCAATAGAGAAAATTCTGGACGATGCCATTGTCGCAATCTATCAAAATGGCGAGCGACTGCGTCCGGGCAACGGCTATCCGATGAGATTGTTCTTGCCGGGCTGGGAAGGCAATGCGAGTGTTAAGTGGCTGCGTAGACTCAAAGTGACCGCAGAACCGGTGATGGCCCGGGATGAAACATCTAAATATACCGACCTGCAACCCGATGGCCACGCTCGCATGTTTACGTTCCCAATGGGCGTGAAGTCTGTCATCACATCGCCGTCCGGCGGCCAAAGCATGAACGGCCCTGGGCTATATCAGATTTCTGGTGTTGCGTGGTCTGGCGCAGGTGCGATCCGGCGAGTTGAGGTATCGGCCGACGGCGGGCGCACCTGGGCCGACGCGGCACTGACCGAACCGCTGCTCTCGAAGTCACTGACTCGATTTCGAATTCCTTGGCGCTGGAATGGCGACGCCGCCGTACTGCTGTCACGCGCTATTGACGACACTGGTGCTCAGCAACCCTCCAGAGATGCGCTACTCAGCGACCGCGGGCTTAAATTCAATTATCACTACAACGCTGTGCAAAGTTGGGTGGTGGCGCAGAGCGGAGAGGTGAGTAATGTCTATGTTTAGGACGAATGCCACCGGGGTGCCAAGCGTACGCATCTTTGCCGTCGGCTTGATACATAGTGTCGCTATGCTGTGTGCACTGGGTCAGGCTGCGGCGCAGGAGGGTCCCGGTCTCGGTATTCCGGCAACACCTGCAGAAATAGCTGCTTGGGATTTGAGTATCGGGCCGACCGGGGACGGCTTGCCTGAAGGTTCGGGTGATGCGCGGCAGGGTGCTGCGGTTTATGCAGCGAAGTGCGTCGCGTGCCATGGTGTCGACGGCCGCGGCCAACCAAACGACCGGCTAGTCGGCGGCCATGGCTCGCTCGCAAGCGATTCAGCCGTTAAGACCATTGGCAGTTATTGGCCATACGCGACCACGGTATTTGACTATGTCCGCCGCGCAATGCCCTTTACACAACCACAGTCACTATCGAACGACGAAGTGTATGCCGTGACTGCATATTTGCTGTATTTGAATGGTGTCATCGATGAAGACGATGCGATGGACGCGGGCAGGCTGCCGAATGTCGCAATGCCAAATCGCGATGGATTTATTTTGGCGTATCCTCAACTAGGCGGCTGAATCACGCCACGTCAACGAAAATTTGTTAAGCACAGTACTGAGCGGATTCGAGTCTCGAGAGCCCCCCGATACGACGGCAATCATTAAGCGCGAGTTCAACTCATAGACAAGCTCTGGTTGGCGGCTTAGTTACTTAGGCTAGTTGCTGACCGCAAGTTCCCACCAATGCAATATCGCTGCTGGCTGTATTAATTCACTGCGGTTAATAGTTCAGCGCAGCGTGGTCGCCCTGAGATACCGGAAAAAATCGGCATCGGCATCGATGATCAACGTCGTATTTTCGCCAAGCAGGGGATAGCTCTCTAGGGTTCGAAAGAAAGCATAGAGTTCTGGATCCGCGCCATATGGCGTATCCAGACTGGATAGGCCGGGCGATTACACGCCGGCCATGCGGCGTCAACCTGTCAGAGCCCGCGAGTA
>JAHEEO010000156.1 GCA_024640665.1 Rhodospirillales bacterium
ACTCGATACAACGTTAATCAGTTATTGAATCTGCTGGGCGAAGATCTCTACTCAAAATCGGCCATTGTGGACATACTGGCCTCACACGAAGGAAAATTGAATGTGGGGCGCTTGCTATCGCAGGTAACATTCTTGGAGCCGAGCGAACAAGCAGCGCTGTTCAAAATCGTCAACAGAATTGCAACTGATCAAGACCTACCGGAATTGTTCATTCGATTGAGCGGCAAGGATGCCATCGTCAAGTCGCATCTTATTTCCGTGATCTCCAAGTTCGACACGCCAGAGGTCCACGCTGCGTTAGAAGAACAATTGAAGGACAAATCGCGAGTCGTCAGACAAGCAGCTTTAGCGGGCATTGCAAACATGGAAGGCGCTTTCAGTCTTGAAGCCATCTGCAACCTGCTGCTCGATAGTGATCTCGACGTCATGAACAAGGCGGTTGATGTCATCGTCTCGATGAATCAGCCGGAAACCGTCAAGTTCTTGCTCCCTGCTTTGAAGTCCGAAGCGGAGTTCTCACGTCGAGCTGCAGTTGAAGTGCTTAACGAAGTGGGCAATAGCGACAGCATAAAATACCTTCTGGAGGCAGTATCGCAAGATGATGATTGGTGGGTTCGGTCGCGCGCGTCCGACGCACTTGCTCGCATTGGGGGCGACCGTGTTCGCAGTGCAGTGCTGGAACTCATTAAGGACAAAGACGAAAACGTTCGGCGGGCCGCAATCGAGATCATCAATACAAGCCCAGACAAGTCCACTGTAGATCACCTCATTGCAGCAACCAAAGACGATGACTGGTGGGTTCGCGAGCGAGCGGCAGATGCGCTGGCAGAGATTGGCGACAAGCGCGCCATACCTGCGTTGAAGGAAATGCTGCAGCGCAAAGATCGCAGCTTGGCGGTTGCAATAAAGGCATTGGGCGTCCTTGGCCGGGGCGATGGTGCGATTTTGAAACTCGTACTGCCGTTTGCCAGACAGAAAGACAAAGACGTCAGCATTGCTGCCATTAATGCCGTAGCAATAATGGCTGACGATCGTTTCGCGGATGGCGTAAAGACATTCCTGCAGAAAGGCATCGCACCAACTGCCGACCCCACAGTATTGAGTGCCGCCGATCGTGCGATTCAGCAGCTGAGCTCCAAGTCGACCATGGTCGCTATGGAATCCAGCGGTCTACGCAATGTTGGCCGCACCGCGAACAATCAGGCTGAAGGCGTCCGCAGCACGTCTAGCAGCGCAGCACGGGCAGAGTCAACTACAAAGGAAAAGGAAGACCTCAACTCAAGCGTTAGAACAATGCTTGGCGAAGGCCCGGACATGGAAGCCATGGACGTAGCCGCAGAAATAAACACGGACAGTCCACCACAATTCGATATCAGCGCGCTTGAAAACGGCGACATCATTGACGGGCGGTATAAGTTTATCGAAAAAATCGGCAAGGGCGCATTTGGTACTGTATTACTTGTCGAAGACACGGTCGTTCAAGAAAGATTGATTCTCAAATTCTTGAACGCCAATGTCGCGAACGATGAAGAAATGATGAAACGTTTCGTGCATGAGCTGCGCTATTCAAGGCGTATTACGCACAAAAATGTCATTCGTATCTACGACTTTCTTTATATCGGCGGCGGCTATGCGATCTCGATGGAGTATTTCCCGTCGCACACGCTTGGTGCCGAGATTGCACGCGATAAGCCAATGCCGCCGGCTAAGGCGCTCAAGTTCGCATTGGATATCTGCGTGGGTATGCAAATCGCTCACCAGCAAGGCATTATTCACCGCGATCTCAAGCCAGCCAATATTCTGATTAACGAAGAAGGCCTACTGAAAATCGTAGACTTCGGTGTTGCTGCGGCGGCCAGCAGCGGCGATACGCAGCTCACCAAGACCGGCTATGTTATCGGCTCACCTAAATACATGGCACCCGAGCAGATTCTCGGCAAGAAAGTTGATGAACGTGCCGACATTTACAGTCTAGGCGTCATTCTTTACGAAATGCTTTGCGGCAATCCTCCGTATAGCCGAGGAGATCATATGTCGGTGATGTATCAGCACGTGCAAGGTAAAGCGCCATCGGTTGCAGAAGCCAACGAGAAAATTTCACCAGAACTAAGCGAGATCGTTTCTACTGCCATGGCTGTCGACAAGGCGAAACGCTACTCTTCTATGGTAGAGTTTCAGACCGCACTGACGGAAGCTGAGGCTCACATCTAACTCCCTTATGGCCCGCATTGACGCGTTCTTAAAGCTCGGCTTCGCCCAAGGTTGCTCAGACGTGCATTTAGCAGTCGGCATCCCTCCACTGTTACGCATGAATGGCGATCTCGTCCCGATCAAATTTAGGGAGCTGGGCGCCGGGGAACTCGAAGGGTACGTTGAAGAGATCCTGACTCCTGCGCAGCTAGATTATTTTCGCGGCGGCAACGATCTCGATTTCTCTTATGTCAGTGAAGATGGCGGTCGTTTCAGGGTCAACCTGTTCTTTAAAGCGACTGGCGTGGGTGCAACGTTTCGAAGTATCCCGACGCACTTACCAAGCCTGGAAGGCCTGGGCCTTCCGCAAGCCCTCCGCGACTTTTGCGACCTGCATCAAGGCATGGTGCTCGTCACCGGATCAACAGGCACGGGTAAATCGACCACACTCGCTGCAATGATCGACCATCTGAATTCCACCCGCAGCTTGAATATCATCAGCCTTGAAGACCCAATTGAGTTTGTGCATCCAAGCAAGCGTTGCCAGGTAGTGCAAAGAGAACTCGGCACGCACATAAGCAGCTTTGCCGATGGGGTACGCGACGCATTGCGCGAAGATCCAGACGTCATATTAGTTGGCGAGCTACGAGATTCGGAGACAATCGCCATGGCAATGACTGCCGCCGAGACCGGCCATTTGGTGCTCGGCACGCTGCATACCACAAGTGCCGTCAAATCCATTGACAGAATTATCGACGCCCTACCCGCCGATCAGCGCGAACAAACCAAGAGTTTTCTCACACACAGCCTTCATGCTGTGGTGACACAGAATCTAGTTAAAACGCCCGATGGTCGGCAGCGCCGCGCGATCGTCGAAATCATGGTCATGAATCGGGCAATTGCAAAACTCATATCATCGGAGCAGACCCATCAGATTCCTGCTCAGTTGCTCACGGGTAAGAGCGCAGGCATGCAGCTCATGGACCAAGCCTTGCTTGACGCCATCAATCAAAAACTCGTCGACCCGGATGATGCATATCGATTTGCTAACGACCGCAAGAAGTTTGAGAGATTCGTAACCGACACGACTATCTTGCCCGACTTGCAGATCGGCAAGAGCGGCGTGGGCCACGGCGATGATTGACGACTTTCTCAGCAGCATGCAGTTGCGTAAAGGGTCTGACCTGCATGTCATGTCAGGTGATCCGCCGCGTATGCGAGTGAACGGCGACCTCATTACACTGGATAATCGGCCTCTGGATGGCGATGAATTGGCACAGGCGCTGCATGCCATCATGCCACCGCAAGCGCTCACGAATTTCCAGAAAAAGAACTCGGCCGACTTCGCGCACGCTATTCCTGATGTCGCCCGATTTCGAGTCAATGTGTTCCGTCACCTCAACGGAATCGGCGCCGTCTTCAGGGGCATCCCATCGCGCGCACTGACGCTCAAAGACCTGAAAATGCCGCATGCCGTAAATAAGCTCAGCCATGCCAATAACGGGCTAATCCTTGTAACGGGTAAAACGGGCTCCGGAAAGTCGACTACGCTCGCAGCGATGGTCGATGCTATGAACGAGCGCCTCAATGGTCATATTTTGACCATCGAAGACCCTATCGAATTCATTCATGAACGCAAGTCTTGCCTGATGAGTCAACGGGAAGTCGGCGTTCATAGCCCGTCATTCGCTGCGGCATTGCACTCTGCCTTGCGTGAAGACCCGGATGCGATACTCGTTGGCGAGTTACGCGACCTAGAGACAATGAGCATCGCAATGACAGCGGCCGAAATGGGTATTCTCGTCATGGGCACCCTGCATACCAATGGTGCGGCGGCCACAATCGATCGAGTTGTAAATATCTTTCCCGCAGACAAGCAGGATCACGTCCGCAACATGCTGTCGACGTCTTTGCGGGGCATCGTTTCGCAGCAGCTTCTGAAGACAAGCGACGGCGCAGGCCGCGTTGCAGCGCTGGAAATCATGATCAATACGCCGGCAGTCGCCAACTTGATCAGGCAGGGCAAGCTGGAACAACTCGAGAACGTCCTACAGTCGAGTGCTGCAGACGGCATGTGCACGATGGATTACTCGCTCAAACGCCTGGTTTCGCGAAATATCATTACCGGCAGAGAGGCCTATTTGCAGGCTGTCGACAAGTCTAAGTTCGAAGAATTCAAAGACCTCGACTAACGGCTCCGCATCGCGGTCAACCAGCAACTAGTGGCATAATTCGCGGCTTCCGCTGCGCTCGTGCTTGAGCAGGCCATCTTCCCGTATCAAAGCACCGCGCAAGCCCAATCATTTCGGAGTCATTTGTGTCCGCAACTCGCAGAATTCTCGTAACAGGCGCGCTGCCATACGCCAACAATTCCCTGCACATCGGCCACATGGTCGAATATGTCCAAACGGACGTATGGGTACGTTTTCAGCGCATGCGCGGCCACGAATGCTATTTCGCCTGCGCCAGCGACGCGCATGGCACGCCGACCATGCTGCGCGCAGAGGAAGAAAACACGACACCGGAGGCGCTTCTCGATCGCGTCTATGCCGACCACAGGCGCGACTTCGATCGCTATCAGATTAGCGTTGACAACTATATAACCACTCATTCTGAAGAGAATAAAGAGCTTACGGCCCTGCTTTACACGCGGTTGGTCGATGCGGGTGTGATAACTCGGCGCTCAATAAAACAAGCGTTCGATGAAACTCGCAACATGTTTTTGCCCGATCGCTACGTACGCGGCACGTGCCCCAAGTGTTCAACACCCGATCAATACGGCGACTCCTGCGAGCACTGCGGTGCGACGTATTCTCCGCTGGAACTCAAAGATGCAACGTCAACCGTCTCGGGCACAAAACCGAGCGTGCGGGAATCTGAACATATATTTTTGCAGCTAGGCAAATTCGAAAATGAGCTCCGCAGCTGGGTTGCCGAAAGGATGGAACCTGGCATCGTAAAGAAGCTGGATGAGTGGTTTTCGGCAGGGCTGCAAGACTGGGACATTTCACGGGATGCGCCGTACTTTGGATTCGAGATCCCAGGCGAGCAAGGCAAGTACTTTTACGTCTGGTTCGATGCGCTCATTGGTTACATGTCGAGTTTTCTGAATTTCTGCCGGCGCACGGGCACCAGCTTCGAGTCTTTCTGGGGGAGAGACAGCACCGCTGAGGTCTATCACTTCATCGGCAAGGACATCGTCTATTTTCATGCGCTGTATTGGCCTGCCATGCTGAGCGGGTCGGGACATCGCCTGCCGACCGGAGTATTCGCCCATGGTTTTCTGACGGTCGATGGACAGAAGATGTCGAAGCGGCGTGGCACTTTCATACTTGCCTCAAAATTTGCCGAGCATGTGGACCCAGACTATCTGCGGTATTACTTTGCATCAAAGCTCGGTCCGGCGCCCGAAGATATCGACCTGAGCCTCACGGACTTCGTCGCGAAAGTGAATTCCGACTTGGTGGGGAAATTTGTCAATATCGCCAGCCGTTGCGCCGGATTCTTGCACCGTCTCAATGCTGCCCGACTTGCTGACGAGATCCCTGAGACTGAGTTGCTGCAGCGCTTTGCCAGCGCAGGCCAAGATATCGCTGCGCATTACGAAGGGCGGGAATATGCACGGGCAGTACGCGAGATCATGTCGCTTGCCGACTTGGCTAATCAATACATAGACGATCACAAGCCATGGGTTAAGGCAAAAGACCCGAACAATCATGGCGAAGTCATCGGCGTATGCACCACTGGCATAAACCTGTTCCGGATATTGTGTGTCTATTTGAAGCCGCTGATCCCCTCGCTCACGCAACGAGCAGAGGCGTTTCTCAATGCAGGTGAACTGGTTTGGAGCGATGCCGACACACCATTGCTGGGCACCAGGATCAATAAGTTCGAAGCGCTGCTGAAACGCATAGAACTCAAACAAGTTGAGGCCATTACGACGACTCGAGAAGAACAAACTATGCCGGAAATCAATACAACTGACGATGACTTCATAGACATCCAACAGTTCGCAAAGCTTGACCTGCGAATCGCAAGAGTCGTGCACGCTGACTACATCGAGGGCGCCGATAAACTCCTGAAGCTGCAGCTGAGTCTTGGCGAAGAAGAACGCACCGTGTTTTCTGGCATTCGCAGCGCCTATAAGCCCGACCAACTCATTGGCCGCCATGTCGTGCTGCTCGCCAATCTCAAACCGCGTAAAATGCGGTTTGGCATTTCGCAAGGCATGGTACTTGCCGCAAGCGGTAATGATGACGGCATATTCTTGTTGGATGCCGACGACGGAGTACAAGCTGGAATGAAGGTCTCGTAACAAATGACGGAGCTGATGTTGATCGTAGTCGCTGCGGCACTCGTCAACAATTTCGTGCTTGTTCAGTTTCTCGGCCTGTGCCCATTCTTAGGCGCCTCCAGAAAAATTGAAGGCGCCATTGGCATGGGCCTCGCAACCGCATTGGTGCTCACGATTGCTTCTGGACTGAGTTATCTGGTCGACCGCTGGTTGCTGCAACCCAATGACCTTGAGTATTTGCGACTCATCTCTTTCATCCTCGTTATTGGCGCAGCGGTCCAGCTTACGGAAATTGTCATTCGCTGGCGTTCGCCCCTCTTGCATCGTGTGCTGGGCCTCTATATCCCGCTGATCGCAAGCAACTGTGCTGTGTTGGGTGTGGCGCTGCTAAATGCTGCTTCGGGCAGAAGCTTCATCTCGGCGCTGGTATTTGGCGCGGGCGCGGCGCTCGGATTCGGCCTCGTGCTCAGCATGCTGGCCGGGCTTCGCGAAAAGATCGACACCAACTCGATTCCCAGCGTTATGCGCGGGCCCGCTATTGCGCTCGTCACAGCTGGCATCATGTCACTCGCATTTTTGGGATTCACGGGTTTCGCCCGACTATAGATGCTGACCGGAATACTCGTTGTAGTCTCGCTCGCCACCGGCCTGTCCGTCGCATTATTGGCAGCAAAGGCTGTGCTGATCAGCAGCGATACTGATTTGGTCGATGAGATAGAAGCCAGATTGCCCCGGATACAATGTGCACAGTGCGGGTTTCCCGGCTGCAGACCCTACTCGGAAGCCATT
>JAHEEO010000157.1 GCA_024640665.1 Rhodospirillales bacterium
GATTCTTTCCTCGAGGAAAGAATCGCCTAGATACACAGTTGCGACGGCATACGGCAATTCCGTTATAGCTAATGCCAATAGGTATAGAGGGAATGGGTATCGCAGTATGCCCAGCACGTAACCAGGTATTTCTGATGGCACCAGCGCTTGAAAGATCAGTATATGAATAAAGCGAGAGCGCTTGCTGATCTGCTTTTCCCAATCTGCAATCTTGTCTTCACCAATAATGGCGACGGCAACTGATCGGCCAAAGTACCGTCCTATCAGGAAAGATGCGATGCCCCCCAGGAACCAACCCAGCCAAAGTAGCGCAAGACATGTCCCGTGACCCCACGCGTATATCGCAACCGGAGTGATCACCGCAACAGAAAAGAAGGCCACAATCGCGGAAACCGCCGCCAACAGCACAAACACCAGCATGCCAATGACCGGCGATTTTGAAATGATGCCCTCGGTCCAGAACACTGCGTCAGCCGTTCTCTCCTGCAGCGCGCCTGAGGACACAACGAGCCCGACGAGAAAAATTAGCAACCCCACTACGGCAAGGTGACGTCGATAATTGCGTCTAATATTCACCGTTAATCTGAACCGGAAAACGACCGCTTCTCGCAAAGCGAGCTCGATTCGGCGCCACGTCAGTGTTGCTCAATACTCGCTGCCAGTTCTTTGCAGATCGACTCGACGCTCGAGCATCAAAATCTAGTCGCTGAGTGCCGCGTTGAATGTTGCGCTCGGCCGCATGGCTTTGGCGGAAAGCTCCTCATTGGGATGATAATAGCCGCCGATATCGACTGGCTGCCCTTGAACGGCGTTGAGCTCATTGACGATCTTGGTCTCGTTTCGCGAAAGGGCTTCTGCGAGCGGTTGAAACCGAGCCTGCAAACCCGGATCTTGAGTTTGCTCGGCCAGCGCTTGCGCCCAATAAAGCGCCAGGTAGAAGTGACTGCCGCGATTGTCCAGCTCGCCCACCTTGCGGGAAGGCGATCGGTTGTTATTCAGCATGCTGCTGTTTGCTTGATTTAATGCCTCGGCCACGACCAGCGCGCTAGCATTGTCCGTCTTCCGTGCCCAGTCCTCTAACGAGACGGCCAACGCCAGAAATTCGCCCAGCGAATCCCACCGCAAGTGATTTTCCGACACAAACTGCTGCACATGCTTCGGCGCCGAGCCACCTGCACCGGTTTCGTAAAGGCCGCCACCGGCCAGCAATGGCACGATCGAAAGCATTTTTGCGCTGGTACCAAGCTCGAGGATTGGAAACAAGTCGGTGAGATAGTCGCGTAACACGTTACCGGTTACGGAGATGGTGTCTTTGCCTGCGCGAACGTTTGCCAACGTAGCGCGCATCGCCTCGATGGGCGACATGATGCGAATGTCCAGGCCTTGTGTATCGTGATCTCGTAAGTACATTTCGGTGAGATCGATCAGATTCCGATCATATGCACGATTGTCGTCCAGCCAAAAAATAGCCGTGTCGCCCGTGGCTCGAGCGCGAGAAACCGCAAGCCGCACCCAGTCGCGAATCGGCAAGTCTCTGGTTTGCCCCATACGCCAAATGTCGCCTGCTCCTACTTCATGCTCCGTTAGCGTGACACCATCGGCGTCAACGACGCGCACCTTGCCAGCCTGGCTCAGCTCGAACGTCTTATCGTGGGAGCCATATTCTTCAGCCTTCTGCGCCATCAGGCCGACGTTGCAGACATTGCCCATCGTCGACACATCGAACGCGCCATTGCGTTTACAATCCTCAATAACCTCTTGATAGATCCCGGCGTAGCAGCGATCTGGAATGAGCGCCTTGGTATCCGCAAGCTTGCCGTCAGGGCCCCACATTTTTCCGGACGAACGAATTGCTGCAGGCATGGAGGCGTCGATAATGACATTACTCGGTACATGTAGATTGGTTATGCCCTTGTCGGAATCGACCATTGCCAGTGCGGGCCGCCGCGCATACACCGCTTCGATATCTGCCTTAATTTTTGTCTGCGTTTCGGCAGGCAAATCGGCAATTTTGGCGTATACGTCGCCAATGCCGTTATTCGCTTCGACGCCAAGCTCTTCGAAAAGCTTGGCATGCTTTGCGAATACATCCGAATAGAAGATCGTGACGGCATGACCGAACATGATGGGATCGGACACCTTCATCATCGTTGCTTTGAGATGCAGTGACAGCAACACGCCTTCGTCTTTGGCAGCATCAATTTCGCGAGTATAAAACGCGCGCAATGACGCAACACTCATCGCCGTGGCTGCAATGACCTCGTCCTCTTGAACCGGCACGCCAGCTTTCAGAATTTTCTTGTCACCAGCCTTGTCGACGAACTCAATCGACAACTTGCCCGCTTTAGCGATGATCTTGGATTGCTCATTAGCGTAGAAGTCATCGTCGTGCATGTGCGCGACATGCGACTTTGAATCCGCGCTCCACGCGCCCATGGAATGCGGGTGATTCTTCGCATATTGCTTCACCGGCGCTGCAACGCGGCGATCGGAATTGCCTTCGCGAAGCACTGGATTAACTGCGCTGCCCAGCACTTTCGAATAGCGCGACTGAATCTCGCGATCGGTGTCGTTTCCCGGTTCTTCCGGATAGTCAGGAACCGCGAACCCGTGCGCCTGTAACTCCTCGATTGCTGCCTGCAACTGCGGAATTGACGCACTGATATTCGGCAGCTTGATGATGTTGGCATCGGGTGTCTTTGCTAACTCGCCAAGCTCGGCAAGATCATCCTTCTGACGCTGAGCCTCTTCCAAATAGTCCGGGAAATTGGCAATGATACGGCCCGCCAGCGAGATGTCGCGAGTTTCGATATCGACGCCGGCCGCGCTCGCAAACGCGCGGATGATGGGCAAAAGGGAATGGGTAGCTAAGGCTGGGGCTTCGTCGGTTTGGGTATAGATGATCATGATTACGCTCTTGAATGAGCGTCGCAGTATACCCAAACGTACCCGGCTATTGCGCTTCCGCTATCCGCTTCATGTTGGCTAATGCAGTCTCAAACATCCCCCGACGTCTGGCGATATCGGCATCCTTCTCCGCCTGCGTGGCTTTGTCGGAAATGTCATACACCAGTGTGTAAATCATTTTGGACGTCGTGTTGGTTACAGGCTTTGCTTCCATGAAGCCGTGATAAAGATTATAAAACTGGCCCTCAACTGCTGGCTGTGTGTAGCCGTAGGAGAGATCCGTCTCTGCGACCAGTATTTCGGTGACCCGCCCACCGGCGAGTACCCGAACAGTACCCATACCACCATCACCAGACGTAATCGTGCAGTCTATGTTCAACCATTCGCCTAAATCGCAATACTCACCCACCTTGGACCAGACTTCCTCGGCAGAACGATCTATATCGATCTCTAACTTGATGGTTTGATACTCGGGCTCAGCGAAAGCAGGGGCGGCGAGTACGATCGCACCGATGGCAGATAACAGATACTTCATGAAAATTCTCCTCAATAAAGGCAGGCGTGCGAGGCGAGCAAGCGATTCCAGGCGCTGCGCTGACCTAGATGCTATCTTGGGTGATCGCAAATGACCACATATGGTTGTATTCGTCACGGCAGCCAGCGAATTCCAGGCCGCAGGCAGTCGCTAGAATGTCAGCTTCGCCGCATCTGCCAGTACGACGCTCAAGTCCGGGCGCGTTCTAAACGTCGGCTCCATATAGCGCAGACGAATTGTGCCGCTGCGGTCAATCACATAGAGCGTAGGACGCGGCACACCAAACTGAGCAGTGCCCACCGGATATTGCTCGTCGCGAATGCCCAAGCTGCCATTGATGTCGCCACTTGGGTCTGACAGCATTGTATAAGCAACATTCTGGGCACTAGCGAAAGCAGCAATCTTCTCGACTTCGTCGACGCTGATAGAAACTACATTGAGACCCAGCGCTTCGAATTCAGGCACCCGCGTATTCGCGTCGGCCAGTTGGCCTTTGCAAAATGGGCACCAATCTGCCGAACGCACGAAAAACACGGCAACGCCGTTTTCGCCCATTAAGCTCTGCAACGATTGCGCCTTGCCATGCTGATCTTTGGCCTCGAGCGAATGCGGGAACGTATCCCCCACTGCGGGACCGGGATCCGCTGCCGCGGCAATGCCTGCAACCAGGCTAGCGGATAGCATCCAGATGCTGATCGTTACGCTCTTATTCAATAGGCTCTTACGCAAATTCATAGGTAACTCCCGTTAACCGCTAGATACCAGCCTGACTACCTGAGAAGACCTGAGTCAGTTGATAGTTATTTCCACAAATGTTACCACGTCATCTCAATCTAACCGGGTGACGGCGCATTGAAAGACCAAGCTCTCAACGAACTAGCACAGTGCGGAACACCACTGTTTTATAAGCTGGCATCTGTCGGTTCGGACGTCACCGCGCCGGACATTCGTCTGGGTGAAGCTATCCGATTACGCGTTCGGTCGCTGAGTGGCATGCAGAAGGAAGCCATTGCCGTATCTGCGAGAACCGGGCTCGCATGGAGACTGGCCAGCGACGAAGGCGCTTACCTGGCCGGACTCGACGAAGCGCCCTGTCCGCTGTCGTTCCTGTCGACTGGCATGATTAGCTCGTATATGCATGAAATTCTTGCCTTAGCCAAAATTCGACAAATCGATATCGATCATATTCGTCTGGTTCAGGACAACTACTACACCATGGAGGGTTCTGCGCTGAAGGGAACAATGGTTGGCGGCGCAAAGGACGTGCATCTCACTGCCCAGATAAGCAGCCGTTCGGAAAGAGCCGTTTTGATGCGGCTTGTAGGGGATGCAGTATCCGCCTCGCCGCTCAACGGCCTTTTGCGCGGTAACTTGCCTAGTCTCTTTTCGTTAACCCATAACGGCCGGCCAATCGATACCGGCAAAGCGGCGCCACTGCCTGGAAACCCCTTAGCGGATACAAATCACGCCTTCGGCAAACCGGACATCGCCAGCGGGAATTGGGACAAGCTCATAATCCGCGGCGGACAATCCCCCAAAGCGCCGCATACTGTCACGATGGCTAACGATAGTTTGGCCGAACATCAAAGCCGTTTGCTGCATATCCGGGCAATCTGCACAGTTGCAGATGACGGCGTGAAAAGAATTGAACAACACCTCTACAACCCGCACGGTTCGGTATTTCATTTCTTATGTGATGAGGCGCCAGAGAACGGCGGCCAGGCCAGGGCACCCGACGCGGCGACCTACGTGTCGGCCGGCATTGGATTCTGCTTCATGACCCAACTGGGCAGATACGCGCAGATCACCAAGCAAGACCTGCGTGAATATCGAATCATTCAAGACACACATTTCTCACTGGGGGGCGCATCTGCCCAAACCGGCACTGCCGGCCACGCAGATCCGGTAGAAACGCATGTCTTTGTTCAAACCGGCGAGTCCGATGACTTTGCACGCACGTTACTGGATATGTCTGAACAAACCTGTTTTCTTCATGCATTGTGCAAGACGGATTTAAAAACGCGCGTATTGATCTCCACCTTTGATGAAGAGATTCCGCTGGAAATTCCGGCTTAGCCGGCGCGGCAGTCTTCCCATAGCGCCTTAAAAGCCCAGTCAAGACTTGCTTCCGGGGCAATTACAAAAGCCTAATTTGTGGCGAATTTTCCGGCGGGGTGAACTGGTCGCAACTCAATGAGTTCCCCATACCTTGCGCTAGTCCTAACTTTCGACAGGCCAGTTGAAAACGCGCTGCAAACAATTTCGCAAATACACCGGCCCCAGTTCGCCGCTTGCCGAAACTCGAGTCGTACGCCTTGCCTGCATGCATGGCCGTAAGCAGCGACATGACATGCGTCGCCTTCAAAGGTTGGTGTGCCTGCAGCCACTGCTCGAATAGCGGCTTTACTTCATACGGTAGACGCAACATCACATAGGTTGCAGATTCCGCGCCAGCCTCAGCCGAACGATTAAGAATGGGCTCAAGCTCGTGGTCGGTTAAAGCGGGAATCACTGGGGCGACCATGACGCTGACGGGAATAGCAGCCTCAGCGAGCATGCTAATTGCGGCGAGCCGGGCACTGGGCGATGCTGCGCGTGGTTCGAGTGTACGTTTGAGCGGTGCCTCTAGCGTGGTAATGCTCACGGCGACCGAAACCAGGTTGCGAGCTGCCATGTCAGCAAGCAGATCGATATCACGACGAATGATGGCCGCACCTTTCGTGACGATAGTGACGGGATGATTACAACTCGACAGCGTCTCCAGAATGGAGCGCGTCACTGCATATTGACGCTCTATGGGTTGGTACGGGTCTGTATTGGCGCCCAGCGCAATTGGCGAGCATTGATATTTTTTGGCCGCTAAAGCCTTTCTCAATAATGCGGCTGCGTCTTGCTTGTAGAAGAGCTGCGTTTCGAAATCGAGCCCCGGCGACAAATCAACATAGGCATGGCTCGGGCGCGCATAGCAATAGACGCAGCCGTGCTCGCATCCGCGGTAAGGGTTGATCGACTGCGAAAATGGAATATCAGGGGAATTGTTGGTCGCGATGATTGAACGTGCTGCCTCGGGGTAAACCTCCGTATGCAGCGGCTCGAGTGGCTCTTCTAGAATGGCCCAGCCATCGTCGGCAGCCTCGGCATAGCGCTGATCGAACCGGCCAGGCAAATTAGACTTGGCACCTCGGCCCTTGCGCAGTTGGTCTCGATCCTGACGTGACATACGCCAATAGTACTGTAAATTTAATCAGTATCGAATTGTATTTACCAACCTCGACTGCCGCGCGCTATTCCCCTTCGGCTAGACCTTCCGTGTTGCCAAACGGCTTGGCCGCATCGGAAACGGCTCCAACCAGAAAGCCTGCTGGGCGCCCGTCTTTGAGTGGCCGCGTCTTTACCGTCACTCGATCGCCTTCGCCCCAAAAATTGGGCGAAATACCGAGACGCCTCAACCGGGGCGGGGCATCGAGCTCAAAGCCCCATTCGGTAGTTGTGCCGTCGTCGTTCTCAACGTTAACGTAAAGCCAGGAATGCGGATTAACGTAGTCGAAACGAGTAACCGTACCGCTCAGCGTCAAGACGAGCTCGCTTTCGAACATAGCGCCTGAATGATGCGCGAATACCGGCACAGAAACGGCCGCCGTTAGACTTAGGGCAACGGCTGTTAAATAGATCTTTCTCACTAGCTTTTCTCCAAGTGCGCGCCGCATTACCGATGAATAAGATTCTCGTTGAACCAGAAATCGGGGTTCGTGATGTCCGGCTTCTCGCCCGGTGCGTACTGGCTCACGATGCCGTCATCGG
>JAHEEO010000158.1 GCA_024640665.1 Rhodospirillales bacterium
GCAATAGCGTGAGCGTGCTTGCACAAGTACAGCGGATTCGGTGTGTCATGAATGTGGGCCCCCGCCGCTAGTTCTGAATCTGGCCCATCTGGCGCAGTACGCCGTCGGCAGCGAACTTGAGCCGGCCGGCTGCCGCATAGTGCTCTTTGCCGTTGCGGGCGATACAGCCGCGGACCCAGACTTCCTGGCCGATATTCTGCATAAAGACTTCGCGCCCGTTACCTGCCCGCCGCAAAGTGATAAGGGCGTAGGTTTGGAACGACCAGTTTTCGACGGTGCCGTTCGCGCCTTTGACGTCCACATAGAAGTAGGCGTGGGGGCTCTGCCAGTCGAGCGCGGTCAGCGTGCCGGTGAAATCGCGACAGTTGTCGGCGTCGAACTCCGCAGCGAAGGAGTGATGAGCAAATGATGGAATAGCAATCCACGCCTGCGCGAAGATCATCAAGACCAGGCATAAGATTCGCGATTTTATCACTGCATATCTCCCGTATAGCATCACAATAGTAATTCTAAGCTGCGTTTCCCGCATCTATTGAAGTGCATCACTGCGGTCAGACTGCCGAAACGGCGATATCGGCATACTTGGGCTCGCGTGCGATGAGCTTCGCGACAAACGGACAGCTTGGGCGTACCCGCGAACCGCGTTCCAAAGCGTAATCTAAAGCATAAGTCGCAAGTCGTCCGGCAATACCCTGGCCGCGCAGTTCCGTCGGCGTGAACGTGCGATAGTAGTCGAGCGTGCCATCGGCTTCCTTGCGATAGTTCAACTCGGCTTCGTTGTCCTGAAGTCGCGCGACGAAGCGGTTTTCTGCCGGTTCGTGCGCAAGCTTGATCTCATTATTGCTGCTCATCGAGAGTTCCTTGTCGAGCGATAATCCGGGGCCTTCGTACCATAGTCTTTCAGTATCTCATCAACAACCACCGGGCTAAACGGCGCAGGTCGATCAGTGCGACGATGCGGCGGTATCCGGTCAAGACACCTGTTCAATCCACTGCTGCATCTGCCGATGGTCAACGACGCCCGAATGCTGAGCAGCTACAACGCCGCCTTTGAACACGATGAAATTGGGAATTCCGCGAACGTTATATTCGCTCGCAAGCTCTGGATGACTTTCGGTGTCTACTTTGAGCACCAGCGCACGGCCGCGCATGACCTGCGCCGTCTTGGCCACTTCAGGCGCGGCCTGCTTGCAGGGTCCGCACCATGCGGCCCAGAAATCGACGAGCACCGGGACCTTGGCAGAGCGCACGACCTCACGAAACGTTGCGACATCTGCGTCTACCGGGGCGGCCACCGGCGTCAATTCAGCGTGGCATTTGCCGCAGCGGCCGACATCGGCGAGGCGCACGGCCGGTATTCGATTTTTCGTGCCGCATGCTGGGCAACTGTGGATCATCACTAATCTCCATGACTTACGCGCTTTGCTGATGACCAGCATCGCACAACCGCAAAATCGGTCAATCCGTAATTGGTGCAGGCTGCGGGAAGGCGCCGATAGCAGGGCGCGCAGCAGCCAGAATTCCGCAGTTTCGCTCAACTTTAAGAGCAACCATCGTCGAATATGAGCAAACGCGGTCGAAATGGCTGACAAACTCGGGTCTCGACGTTGCGAAAAGCGCGCCATTTTGGTTCAGTAGTGGCGTAGGTCGTGCCAAACAGGATTCGAGTATGTCCAACATAGGTAAGCGCTCGCGCCGCCGCTGCTTGCTGGGGTAGTGATTGGTGAAATCTTTAGCCTCAATTAACTCAAGCGTTCAGCGACGCAAGCATGTGCTGCCATTTGTCGCATGCCTTTTTGCTATCTGGGTGACAGGTTGCGAGACACGCGAGGATGCTGCCGTCACGCATGCAGCCACCATCGCTCGCCACTGTGTTGATTGCCATAGCGATGCTGAATTTACTGCAGGTCTCACGCTTGAGTCGATGGATCTCGATGCCATTGGCGATGACGCGCCGACGTGGG
Source organism: Rhodospirillales bacterium (assembly GCA_024640665.1). Taxonomy (GTDB): domain Bacteria; phylum Pseudomonadota; class Gammaproteobacteria; order Steroidobacterales; family Rariloculaceae; genus JAHEEO01. The sequence continues at coordinate 1,965 of JAHEEO010000158.1, forward strand.
AGGTCGTGGTTCGCAAGTTACGCGCCGGCATGATGCCGCCGGCTGAAGGTTTGCCGCTGCGTCAATTCGACCGCATGGCGCTTGTCGAGTGGCTTGAGGGGCAACTTGATTCTGCCGCGGCTGAACATCCGAATCCTGGTCGTACCGTCGCGTTTCATCGACTCAATCGCAATGAGTACCAGAACGCGATTCGCGATCTGCTCGGTGTAGAAATCGATGTTTCCGAATTACTGCCTGCCGACGACAGTAGTTACGGATTCGACAACATCGCCGGTGTGTTGAAAGTGTCGCCGATCTTGATCGAGCGCTACCTGACGGCGGCCGATCGCGTCAGTCGTTTGGCCTTAGGCAGGCCTCCTGCCGTCGAGACAATTGACTATTTTCGGATTCCTGACGATCGTTCGCAGGAGCAACGCCTGCCCGGCCTGCCTTTTGGTACCCGTGGTGGCACAAAGATTACTTATACATTCCCGGTCTCTGGCGAATACACGATTTCGGCGGAGCTTGCGCGTGATCTCAACGAAAGCATGCCGCTGTATTCCGAGCCGCAGGAACTCGAAATCAGCATCGATGGACAACGTGTCGCGCTGTTCACACTCGCGGCAGTGCCATTAGCGACGCCCGAACCTTCGGCCGCCAGTTCGGATGGCAACGGCGAAGCTGCAATCAACCAAATAGCGCGACGGCTGACCCTGAGCCGGGAAGGCCGTCAACTGCGCAATCGTGCGGATGCCGATTGGCAAGTCCGCGTGCCTGTCGAGGCGGGCGTTCGCGACGTCGTTGTGACGTTTCTCGCCAAGACTGCCGCGCTTGATGAAACGCCGCGATTGCCGTTTTCGCGGCCCTATCCTGCGGGCGTGAATATTCCCGAAACTCGAACGGGATCCTATCTGCGCAGCGTGGAGATAAGCGGTCCGCATCAAGTAGCGGGCAACGCGGGTGCGCTGCCAAGCCGACAGAAAATTTATGTGTGTGATCCAGTAAATCCCGGCGATCCGACGAGTGCCAATTCTGTCGACTGCGCCAGCAGAATTTTGCGGCGGCTTGCGCGTGCCGCCTTTCGCCGGCCCGTTACCGAAGCAGACATAGAACCGCTGCTTGAGTTTTTTTCCGAAGGTGCAGAATCAGGTTTCGATGCCGGCATTCAATTTGCCGTTAAGCGATTGCTCGTCAGTCCCGAATTCTTATTTCGCGTCGAGCGCGATCCGGTCGTTCAGGACGGTGGGGCATATCGCGTTAGCGATTTGGCACTTGCCTCGCGCTTGTCATTCTTTCTTTGGAGCAGTATTCCTGACGAATCTCTGCTGAGTGCCGCCGAGGCGGGAACGCTGCGAGATCCACGCGAACTGGAGAAGCAAGTGAGCCGGATGCTCAGCGATGACCGGGCGCAGGCATTCGTCGAGAATTTTGCAGGCCAATGGTTGTTCCTGCGTAATCTGGACGCAATCGTGCCCGTGCAAAGCAACTTCCCGGACTTCGACGACACATTGCGTCAGAGCCTGCGTCGAGAAACTGAGTTGTTCTTTGCCAGCATCGTGAACGAAGATCGTAGTGTGCTCGATTTGCTGTCCGCCGATTACACGTTTATCAATGAGCGCGTGGCACGGCATTACGGCATTTCCGGCGTCAAGGGCAGTCATTTTCGCAGAATTCAATATGCTGACGATGAGCCCCGGCGTGGTTTGCTTGGTCATGGCAGTGTTTTGGCTGTCACGTCTTATCCAGATCGGACGTCGCCGGTTGTACGCGGTAAGTGGATACTCGAGAATCTACTCGGCACGCCGCCTCCGGATCCGCCACCGGACGTGCCGGGACTCGCATCAACCGATGGGGCCGGCACGATTCTTTCTATGCGTGAGCGATTAGCTGAACATCGCGCCGATCCAAATTGCGCTAGCTGCCATGCGCTGATGGACCCACTTGGTTTTGCGCTGGAGAACTTTGACGCGACGGGTCGATGGCGAACGCTGGGCGACGCCGGCGAGCCGATAGATGCAACCGGAGCATTGCCCGACGGTACGGTTTTCGAAGGTGTTGAAGGTCTACGCAGAGCATTGCTCAGCTCGGATCTTTTTGTCTTGACGATGACCGAAAAATTATTGACCTACGCGCTGGGCCGCGGCGTGGACTACTACGACATGCCGGCCGTGCGCAAAATTGTCCGTTCGGCTGCTACAGCCGACTATCGCATGTCCGCTTTGATTATGGGTATTGTATTGAGCGAGCCGTTTCAGATGCGCGCCGCAAGTATGGAGCAAGCGCTATGACATTCATTACGCGTCGATCAGTGCCGCGCCGCACGTTTCTGCGCGGCGTTGGCGCAAGTATCGGCCTGCCATTGCTCGATGCAATGACGCCGGCTTTTTCGCAATCCATTACACAGCCCAAGCGCATCGGTTTTATTTACCTGCCGAACGGCGTCGCTATGAATTTTTCGGGCATCAACAATTGGACGCCAAAAGGTGAGGGCACCGACTTTGAGTTTTCGCCAATTCTCACGCCGCTGCAGCCGTACCGGGAACAACTGTCTGTCATCAGCGGTTTGGCGCACCATCAAGCTGATGCGCTCGACGACGGTGCCAATGGCGACCACACTCGTGCCACCAGTTCATGGTTAACGGGCGTACACTGCAAGCGCACTGAAGGCGCGGATGTTGAGAATGGCATCTCCGCAGATCAGATAGCAGCGAATCACTTAGGCGTCGACACCGTCCTGCCTTCGCTCGAAATTGGCATCGACCTGAATTTCTTGTCAGGTCAGTGCGAAAACAGCTACAGCTGCGTCTATTTGAATACACTGGCGTGGCGCTCACCGACGGCGCCGCTCCCGTCCGAGAACAACCCCCGCCTCGTGTTCGAAAGACTGTTTGGCAATGGCGGTTCACGCGATCAGCGAATTGCGCTTGCGCGGCAAAACAGCAGCATCCTCGATTCCGTCAGCGAAGATTTTGCCCGGCTTGCGCGCACCGTCGGACCGTCGGACCGTGTGCAAATCGACGATTATTTAGAGTCGCTTCGCGAGGTTGAACGCCGCATTCAGGCGACTGAGAAAGCCAGCAGCCTGGAAGGTTTGCCCGAAATGGACCGACCGCGTGGCATACCCGAGCGCTTTGATGAGCATGTCAAGCTCATGTACGAATTGCAGTGGCTGGCATTCCAGGCAGATCTCACGCGTGTGGTCACATTCATGCTCGGCCGCGAACTCAATTTTCGTACTTATCCTGAGATTGGTATCACGGAAGGGCACCACGGACTTTCGCATCACCAGGATCGTCCTGAGCAAATCGAGAAACTTGCTCGGCTCAACACTTATCAGACCCAGTTGTTCGCCTGGTTCTTAGACAAGCTCGCGACCACGCCAGAAGGCGACGGCACGTTGCTTGATCATTCGCTGTTTCTCTATGGGGCGAGTTTGAGTAACCCGAATTTGCATGCGCATTATGACTTGCCATTGGCAGTCGTCGGCGGCAGACCGCGAGATCACGATTACGGCAGGCATTTGATTTTTCCCAGTGAGACGCCAATGACCAACCTGCTGTTGAGTATGTTGGACAGAGTTGGGGTGCAGGCGGAAACGCTTGGTGATAGTACGGGTCGACTCGATATTGCACCGTTGTCCAATGTTTAAGCGAATACCACATGCGCGGTTTGTCACGAACGTCTGTGTAGTCGCTGTCGCTATGTTGGCCGGGCAACAAGCTGCATTTTCTGGTGCGCTGACTGACGCAATAAGAGTTCGAGATACCGAGGCTGCAAAGCGCCTGCTCGCCTCCGGCTACGCTGCCAACGATATGGAAGCCGATGGCACAACTGCTTTGCAGTTGGCTGTGCATCAAAATGAACTGGGGCTTGCCGCGAGCTTGCTGCAAGCGGGCGCCTCCGCCAAGGCCACAAATCGATACGGTGTCGGTGCGCTCTATCATGCCAGTGAAAACGGCAATGCCGAAATGGTTCGCCTGCTGCTGGACCATGACGCTGATCCAAACGGCACGCTTCCTCTGGGTGAAACAGTGCTGATGACGGCTGCGCGAACGGGTGATGATGCGACATTGCGTGCGCTTGTCGATGCCGGTGCCACGGTCAATGCGCGTGAAGCCTGGAAAGGACAAACCGCGCTCATGTGGGCAGCCGCCGAAAATAACGCTGCAGCCGTTAGCTTTCTGGCCAGTGTCGGCGCAGACCTCGACGCTCGGACGGACGCTGGGGATTTTTCGGCGATTAAGTTTGCTGTGAGGGGAGGGGCCGTTGATGCGACTCGTGCATTGATCGATGCCGGTGCCGATGTCGAAGAGCAATTGGAAGACGGCACGAGCCTGTTGGTGCTGGCCGTAACCAACGCTCACTATGAACTTGCCAACGTGCTGTTGGAAGCTGGCGCCGATCCGAACAGCCGTGCGCAGGGTTGGACCGCATTGCATCAAATTGCTTGGTCGCGGCGCTGGAATATGGGCTTTAACCTGCCAGGGCCGTCGCAGACCGGCAACTTGGATAGTCTCGATTTAGTCCGTCGGCTCGTCGCACACGGTGCCGATGTCAACGCTCGGCAAACCGAGGAACCCAAGGACGGCAATCGCAACAAGCTCAATCGCATTGGCTCGACGGCATTTTTGCTGGCAGCAAAATCAGCGGACCTGCCGCTCATGCATGTGCTTCTCGAGCAAGGCGCCGATCCTGCAATTACAACCAACGAAGGAACAACGGCTTTAATGGCGGCGGCGGGCGTCGGAATCTGGGCGCCCGGCGAGAATCCCGGTTCGCATGAGGAAGCCCTCGCCGCAGTAAGGCTCGCGTATGAGGCCGGCGGTGGAAAAGTGAACGATGTAAATCAGAACGGCGAAACCGCTTTGCACGGCGCTGTTTATCGCGGCGGCGCGATTCCTATCATCGACTTCCTGGTCGAACGCGGTGCTCAGTTGGACGCAGTCAACGCGAACGGCTGGACGCCGGTGTATGTCGCAGATGGCGTCGAATACACGCCTGCAATTCTCAAGCGTTATCCCGAAGCTGCAGCAAGGCTGCGTGAACTGATGGCGGCGCAGAATCTCGAAGTGCCGGAATACTCGCGCCCGCGGGGGCTGCTCGATTAGATGCGTTGATTGTCGCAGCAGCTGTTACGGCTCATTGGTTCGGTCGGTATCCACAGCGAACGCGAACAACGCCGCGCCTGATGGGATAAGTACAAATTGGCGCCCGCCGAGCGCATAGGTCATTGCAGCCGTTCCCCATATT
>JAHEEO010000159.1 GCA_024640665.1 Rhodospirillales bacterium
GCGAACTTCGGCAGACCCCGGACATCGCCGCCGAGATCTATGTAATCGTCGAGCGACAATTCGAGGGGGATGCAGATGCCGCTCGTGTGATGTTTGACGGCCTCCGGCAGGCCATCTACCGCGGCAACAATGACTGGACAGCCATATGCCGTCGCCTCAAGCGCAACGAGGCCAAAAGCCTCACTGAGTGGGGTGTGCAGCAGGCAATCGATACGCTTATAGAAGCTTGCCATATCCTCGACGACCCCATGAAATTCGACGACCGACTCGAGCCCTAGATTCTGCACCAGCGACTGCAAGCGCTCTGACTCAGGCCCATACCCCGCGATGTGCAATTCAGCGTCAACATGCAATTCCCGAATGCGCTTCAGCGCATGCAGCGCAATTACGACGCCCTTGACAGGAAACAGTCGCGCGGCAACACCGATCCGAATCCGCCGATTCCGCGGGAACTGCTTCGCGACCGCGCCAGTAGGCTCGAGTCCCGGCCGCATCGCGTTGCGACATACAACAATTTCGCCTCGATACGACCAGTATTCCTGCAAGACACGCGCTGCCGCGCGGGAGTTGGCCACACACAATTGCACTCGCTTAAAGTAGCGACGTCGGTCCGCCTCATGACCACTGAACCAAGCTGCACCATGCTCATAGTGAATACTTGGAATCGGACCGGCAGCATCCACTGCAAACTGGACTCGCGACGATCTGTTCCAAATGATCAGCACGCGGGCGTCCTGCCGGCGCAGCATGTGCCGACTCCAATGCGCTCGCACAAAGCGGGGCACCGCTGGTAACCGCAAGCGCCCCCAGTACTTGGTGCGAAATTCTGCCGCTAACGCTGATCCGACATGGGAACGCACGAGCGGGTGCACGGGACCCGCCGGGTTCATGAGCACATGCGACCATTCGGGATAGCGCGAAGCCGCCCTGCGAACGAATTCGGCAAACTGCAGCTCCACGCCTGCGGGCATCTGCAGGCTGACCAAATGAACCAAACCAGGCATCGACTTCTCTAATTGCAAATCAGCTCAACCGAACGCTGCGCGTAGTGATCACCACCCAACGGCGTCACAGACTGCAGTCCCGCATCCGCCAGCGAAGCCTGAAGTGCCGGGTCACCAAGTAATTCGAGCGCCCTCTCAGCAAGCTGGTTTGCGTCTGGCTCGGCACAGATCCAACGGTCATATTCAGACGTCAGAACCTCGCTCGCTCCAACGCGCCGAGAGGTTAAGACAGGCACCCCCAAAGCGCATGCCTCGATTAAGACCATGCCAAATTCCTCGAACCGCGCCGGGTATAGAAACACGTCCAGCGCCGACATCCATTTTGCAGGTGTACGCCCTTTGGGCTGATGGATCAGCGCCCCGGACGCCAACAGCGGATGCCTGTTCGCCCAGCTGGGCAGCTGTTTGGAACCGGCGATCAAAAACCTGGCGCGTGGGTTCGCTGCAAGGATGGCAGTAGCCGCGTCCAAAAAAATTGCTAAGCCGCGCTTGTGCAGATCACCGGACGTAACAAAGCCGACGAGCGGCACATCATTATCCAAACCCAGCTGACTGCGAGCCGCATCACGCAGACGCTCGCGCTGCTGCAAATTGAATATCTCCGACCGGTACCCGGGATAACAGACACTCAGCCGCGACTCCGGAAGCCCGAAATGCTCGAGGATTGCTTGCTTTACAAGCTGTGAATTAGCGACAACTAATGCGCTCGCATTCAATCTATCAAAAAAGGATCGCTCGCGATCAGCCGCTGCCGCGACTTCGGGACGCTGCAAATAGACTGCTGCCTCCGTCATAAGATTATGAGAAAAGACGGTGTTTGCTTGTGGCAATTCCATGCCGTGATCAATGATCCACCGACTCGGCATCGACCGAAACTTATTAATGCCGTTTCTCGTAACTCGCGATGCGCGCAAACCAGACTGCAAAAAATACCGCAGTGCGCCACGCCGGCACGCAAGTTGAACTTCATGGCCAGCGGCACGCAGGCCCTTTACCTGCATGGCAATGAGTTGGCCGGCCCCACTGTTAAAGTCGAGACTCCGCCGATATACGATTGTCTGCATAACGCTGTGTTTATAACGATCGAGACCGCCGCGCAAGGCAACCCGCTACGGTCGCGCGGCGGGGAACCGCGCCGCGCCTTTTTCGGCAAGCCATTCCAGAACGCTGTTCAGTCCGTCAATAGCGATGTCGACGCTGAACTGAGAGCGATAGGTCTTCACATAGGACACGCCTTCGGCCACGACGTCCACAACCTTCCAACCTTCCGGCGTACTCACCATCACAAAGTCGACATTAACTTCGGTGCCGTCGTTCATAGTAAGAATTGAATTAATACGAGCTGGCGAAGCAGTCGCATCGCCATTGAACGGCAACACGCGCAGCGTGTCGTGATTGAAGTGCAGCAACGCCGTTCCGTATGCAGCAACCAGATAATTATAGAAAGCGATGACAAAACGATTCCGCTCGGCTGAGTCCAGCTCGGCCCAATACTGCGCAAGAATTCCGCGGCAACCGCGATTCATGTCAAAGTGCGGCAACAAAATGTCGTCAACCAACGCGTACAACTGATATGGATCGGCTTCAAACTCGGCGCGACGCGCTTGGATCGTCGCAGCGAGTTCACGCGCAGTAGCGGCTACGACATCGCTGCCGGCAAATGTCTGCGCACCCGCCGGTGCAGCCAGCAACGACAATACGGCACAGATGCTGCCGAGCCGAACCGACCTAACTGCAAACAATCTGCTCACCCTTCTTGCTGCACATTTCCGGCCACCCAAACTGGTCCCAGTACCGATTCAATCCAATCTCCCTGACTAACTCACCGAAGCGCGGATGCTGACGCAGCGCTTTGGCTTCGCGTGAAAACAAGAACTCAACACTGAAGCTTGAACGATCATGTAATAACTGCAGCGCAGTTGCCATTGCCCGGTCTATTTCGCCCAAATACAGCCAGGCGCCGAATAGATACTTTCTAGCAATATCGCGGGCCTGCTCTGCTCCCGCAATAGCACGCACCGCACCCGCTCGCCGCTCCGGCACTGCCAATGCCCCCAAGAATTGGTCAACCCAGGCCGTCGGCTGAGCGAACATGGTTTGCACGCCGATCAACATCGGGCGCACGGCATCATAGTCGCCGGATCGGAGCATTAAGACAATATAGCTATCTGGATTTGCCGTAGGTCCCATGCCGAGTTCTTCGGCAAGCCGCGAGTACCGTAAGGCTTCGTCATCCTGGTCAGCCCACAACAACGCCACGGACAGCCGATGATTCACAACCGGGGAAAGCAGATCGATCTCTTTTGCCCGCTGTGCCTGCTCCAATGAATCGAGCGGCCGGCCGACGGAAGATAGAAACTGCGAATACCAAACCAGCAAATCGGGATTATTGCCGGCATGTTCCAGCGCACTGCGAAACGCAATCTCGGCGGCAATCCAGTCCCAACGCAAATAGGCAATCAGCGCCATTACTGGGCGCATCGATTGGTCAACCGACGGATTTTGTTCGATTCCTGCCGCAAGCGTTGACAGCGCCAAATCCAACATTTCATCAGGGAGCTCGCTCGAGTAAGTCGGCAGCAATACATAAGCCTTGGCGAGTTCGATGTACGGCTGGCCGTACTTTGGATCAAGCTCGATGGCCTGCTGGAACAATGCAACGCTGCGCCGCAATGACTGCTCATCGCGGCGATTCAGCAGCTGGCGGCCCCTAAGCAGCAATTCATAGGCGGCGACGTTTTCAGTCGGTACCCGTGTGGTAATTGGCGATTGCGCCGACACCAGCATGGGCACAATGTCGTGCAACTGCGCAACCACGGCGTTAGCGATATCGTCTTGAACAGGAAAGATATTATCAAGCGTGCCCTCGTAGCTTTCGGACCAGATCTCATAGCCCAGTGCCGCATCGACGAGCTGCACGCTAATCCTGATTTGCTCGCCGCTGCGCCGCACGCTGCCTTCCAATACATGCGCGACGCGCAACCGCTCGGCAATGCTTTGCAGCGTTTCATCGGAATCTTTGAATAGGAAAGACGATGTTCGCGCAACGACGCTAAGCCCATCGACTTCGTTCAATCGATTCAAGATCTCATCGGCTAGGCCTTCGCTGAAATACGCTTGATCCTGCGTTGCATCGACGTTGACGAAGGGCAATACGGCAATCGTATTGCGCGCGATAGGGCTGCCATCAACTAAAGATTGTGTTTGGCTGTTCTGCACAGGCCTGGACATCCACCAAACACCGAGCGCGACACTGACGATAAGTGCCGCAAATACGGCCGTCTTCAGACTTGGACGCGGCCAGGTAGGCATCACGGCCGAAACTTCGGCTGTTGTAACAATTGACGCCACCCGATCGGGCGCCGCAGACAGAACACTTTCCGGCACTTCATCTGATGGCTGCTCCAGAACGAGGGGAGCGACAGCACTGATGAGCCGGTAACCGCGTTTCGGAACCGTTTGGATATAAGACGGGGCCTGGCGGGAGTCGCCGAGTGCACGCCGCAGGGCAGCAATGCAGCGGGTCAATGGTTCGTCCGAGACGGCACCACGCGCACCCCAAATGCTCTGCAGAAGCGTTTCGCGCTCGACCACCTGGCCAGCATGGCGAGCGAGCACGACCAAAACCTCCATGACTTTCGGCTCCAGGTGCGTTGACCCCAACGCGCCCTGGATTTCGCCGTGTAACGGCAACACCTGCCAAGGGCCCAATTGAAAGCCATTCTTTAGATCAGCATGCATACCCACACTCCCGGTGACGACAGCGTAGCGCCGAATTCATGAAAAACACAGGAATTCATCATGTATCCCGCAGGCCCGCTGCTGGAAACTAGCCCAAGCTCATATTTCGTCACGAGACGAGTTCATATCACGGCAACAGGGAATTTCTAATGCGCGATTTGACAGCCCGCAGAACACTGACGGCCAATACATTACTGATGTCGCTGCTATGCATGCTCCTAAATAGCGCATGCACAAGCTTCCAGCCCACGGCAGCCAACCCTGAGCAAATTCAGCGCCTGATAATTTCAGAGCGACTCGTAGCGCCAGGCGACCGAGTCAGGCTAGTCACCGCGGATAACTCCGTATACGACTTGCGCGTCGCTGCAATCGATATCGATGAAGGGCTCGTCATCGGCACCACCGCCGTAGTCTCCATTCAAGACATTGTCGAAATTGAAACACGTCAGCTGAGCTGGATCAAAACCGGCTTGCTGCTCGGCGTCAGTGCGTTAGCCCTTGCTACGGCAGACACGGACGAACTTACCAGGTGTGGTCAAAACGGTGTCCCTTACTACTATTGCTATTGATAAACCAAAGCAGACGGCACTCCACTAATACCGCCTACCTACGGCAAAGCGAGGATCCCTTGAACTGTGCCTTACGACCCCTTACGGTGATATTTCTGCTGCTCAGCACTGCCTGCTCAACCTGGCAGCCAAGCGCAGCAGCGCCGGCCGAGTTACAGCAACTAATCCTGTCCAAACGTTTTCTAGCACCAGGTGAAACCGTCAAGATCATCACGGCAATCGACACGGTGCAGCTGCACAAATTCCGAGTCGAAAAACTCGACCTTGAGTCCGGCCTGGTGATTGGCGCCGACGCAGCGGTCCGCATTGGCGACATCGTTTCGATAGAAAAGCGCCGTTTGAACTGGCTGAAAACGGGACTACTCATCGGTGGTTTGTTATTTGCGACCACCGGCACAGAATGCACCGACGAGTGCAACGGAATTGGCGGCGGCAGTGCCTTCGCCTGTTGTTAAAGGAGAGGAAGAATGAAAAGCATATTTTTGTCTTGCACCATGGCCTGCCTGGCACTGAGTTCGGGTTGCACTACATTACAACCGACCGAGGCAACGCCCGACGAGATTCAACGGCGCATCGTTGCCGAAGGCTTGTTGGCACCCGGAGACAAAGTCCAATTAGTGACAGCAGACGACGCAGTGCATGAATTCCGCATTACCGAAATCAATCTCGAAGCTGGCTCGGTGATTGGTAAGAATGACGCCGTGCCGATAGCCGAGATCATTGCTGTCGCAACTCGCGAGTTTGCCATCGGCAAGACGACGGCCTTATCAATTGGTATCAGCTACGGAGTGGCGATCGGAATTGCCGTTGCGCTCGGTGGGGTCTTGGTGCTTTAGCAGTAAGTTCGCATCAGTTCATGAGCAAAGCTGCGCTCGGCCCCGCCATGCAGGGATTGTGAGCAGCATGATTTGGGCTGAACGATGCTATTTGCGGCCGGACGCGCATGGTGTTTAATACACATCTCGACAGTATGCGGAACCAGCGCGATGACGGCTGACTATTGCGCTGGGCTTGTCCATCGTCTCTGGCTGGTCGAAAGTCGTCGCCGCGGCCAAACCTGCGCAGGCATTTTGCTGGTGGCAATGCTCGCGGCTGGGTGTTCTACGACGCATCGCGTCGCTCGTAATGGCCACACACAACCGAGCAACACCGAAAAATCCCGATCGGCTGCAAATTTCACAAGCTACGAACAAGAAACTCTGATCGCTGATACAACGAATGAATCGAGTTTGCGTGACGACACAGAGAACTCAAATGCAGATCGGTTCGAGCGCCTCAATAGAAGGTCTTACCAATTCAATCGAGCGTTAGACCGAAAGCTGCTAAGACCGATCGCCAGAGGCTACGACCGCATCGTGCCACAGCGCGTCGAGCGGCGCGTCCGCAACTTTTTTGTCAACCTGCGTGCACCTATCGACATCATCAATAATCTGCTGCAGGGCAAGTTTGCATCGGGATTCTCGGGCGTTGGGCGGTTTCTGCTCAATTCGACTGCCGGGCTCGGCGGTTTATTCGATCCGGCAGCAAGAATCGGGCTGGAGCGGCACCAGGAAGACTTCGGACAAACCTTGGCTGTGTGGGGAGTACCGGCAGGCGGGTACCTCGTTTTGCCAGTACTCGGCTCAGGCACACTGCGTGACTGGGGCGGCTTCGGCATCGATTTCCGCAGCGACCTGATCGCACGCCACAACGACTCGAACACGCGTAACACGCTGCTGCTTTGGCGACTCATTTCAAACCGCGCTGCCTTGCTGCCGGCCGACCGCGCGCTCGACGCTTCATTTGATGAATACGTCTTTGTCCGGGATGCCTATCTACAGCAC
>JAHEEO010000006.1 GCA_024640665.1 Rhodospirillales bacterium
CCGGTAATCGTGATGAATTGCTGGCTACAGTCGCGATGGAGTTTTCTCCCGCGTCACCCGGCGGCCCAATGATTACTAAGTTCTATACGTTTGGCCCGGATGATGAACGCCTCACTTCGATTGATCTCGACGGTCGTGGCGCCAAGTTCATGCCTGGCCTATGCAATGTCTGCCACGGTGGACGACCGGAGCCGCTGGCGAATGGTCTCTTTCCGCACAATGGCGATACCGACGCACAGTTCTTACCTTGGGATTTGGAGACGTTCGAGTTTTCCGATAATCCGCTCTATACGCGCGCCGCGCAGGAAGGCGAGTTCAAGGCACTGAACTCGGGCAGTCTTTCGACTTATCCGCTTGCGCCAGTGGAAGGCAAGTGGTCCGGCGCTGCTGCGAGAGAATTAATAGAGGGTTGGTACGGTGGCGCAGGGCTGCCATCGGAAACAGTCGATACTGAATTTGTACCCAATGGCTGGCGCGCAGAAATCAACGGCGGCCCGATCGGGAATCCTGCCGGTTCGGAGGCCCTTTATCTCGAGGTTATCGCGCCGAATTGCCGTGCTTGTCATATTCAGCGCGGCCAGTTTTTTTCGGAACATGAGCAGGGTGAGCTAATCGATTTTGCGAGTTATGCGAAATTCATGGATTATCGTGAACGTCTCGTTGAAACTGTCTACAACGAGGGCACCATGCCTGATGCGCGCGTGACCTTTGAGAATTTCTGGTCCGAGGATGATGGAATAATAGCCGCAGAACGGCTTGCTCATTATCTAGGAATAGATGCAGTCGAGCAGCGTCCCGGCAGGCCTATCGCCAATGCCGGACCCGATAGAACTGCACCTGTCGGCGTTGTCGCTTTGAATGGTTTGGCGAGTGAGTTTGCAACGACTTTTGCGTGGTCGTTCTCAACCAACGGGCGTCCGAGCGGCAGCAATGCCGCAATCTCCGGTGCCAATACGGCAACACCGACGATCGTCACAGATGCGCCCGGCGCATATCGTCTGCAGCTTATTGTCAGTGACGGCAACCTGGACAGTGATCCCGATGAGATCAAAATTGTGTCTTCGTTCGGTGTCAGAAGCGTTAGCTTTGCGAACGATGTCGTGCCTGTAATCGGAGAGACCTGCATGAGTTGCCACAGTGTCGGCAGTGAGAACAGTGTGGCTGGGATTCCAGTGAAATTTGACGAGCCGGCACTACTGTATGAACGCCTCAAGCGCTACGTGAACTTTGAGGACATAGTCGCAAGCGCCCTGCTCACGAAGCCGTCCGGGCAGCAGCACGGCGGAGACGCCATTGTTGGTTTCGATCTGTCCGAATTGGACTCTGCAGATAGTAGCGATTACCAGGTCGTTGCCCAGTGGATCGCCGAGGGTGCATTGAGAAACTAGCAAACTTCCGCAGAGGCACCTGCAATCACAGATGGGCGCAGCATAACTGCGAAGTTGCGGAACGAGCGCGATTTCATGCGCGTTCGCTACTCCGGACTGTCACTGCTATAAATAGGAATTCAGCGAAGGAAAACGCCTGGCCGGATCGTCCTCACCTGTAACTATTCCGTTAAGGATGGAGTTCGGTGAAGATATTTGTGATCAGTCTGTCGCAGGCGTGCGAGCGGCGAGTTTGCTTGAGTCGGCAATTCACGCGGGCGCAAATGAATTTTGAGTTTTTCAATGCGATAAACGGAGTTGACGGCCGAGCCATTTTTGACAGGATTTCCTACAAAAAATATCTGCTCAATACGGGCCGTGCTCCAAGCGATGGGGAGATTGGTTGCTACGCTAGTCATTTTTATCTCTGGAATCTCTGTGTGGTTCTTGGGCATCCCATTGTTGTTCTTGAGGACGATGCCGAATTGAGCCCGTTCTTCGGAGAGTCCCTTGCCGTCGTGGAAAACTGGATTAGTAGGTTTGGTTTCATTCGTTTGCAGGCAGATCATCCCAATCAGAGGGCTGGCCGGCTGCCGGTGGCAAAAGATGGCCAGTTCCGCTTGGAATACTGTCGACGCTATCCGTTCAGTGCAATGGGATATGCAATTTCGCCGGGCGTGGCATCTAGTTTCACAAAGTCCAGTGCGTCGTTGGCTGGGCCGGTAGATTGGTTCATCAAGCAGACTTGGCTTCACCGACAACCGTTATATGTGTTGTCTCCTGCTTGTATTTATGGCGGCAAATTGCGACTGAAATCCTCAATCCATGGGCGCGACCAGAAAACACGCCGTGTCGGAATTCGCGCGCTGAGAGCCCTGGCAAAACTGCGCAGCGCCGTTGGCCGTTCAACTTTCAATTTCCAACAATTGCGACGTCTTGGATTGTAAGCCAACGTACGTCGTGCCGAGTTGACGCAACAGTTGTTTCTGCGGATCATGGCCTTCCAATTTTGGCTCGGCGTCTTCCTGTCGCCGCTGGATGCACCGAATGATCATCTCGACAGAAACCGGTGGTTTAGGTAACCGAATTAAATCTTGGGTTTCTGCCTCGAGGCTCGCTTCGGATGCGCGCGTATTTTGGCCTCTCACTGACAACATGCCCGCGCGGTTTTCGGACTTGTTCGAAAATTCATGTGTCGTGGAAAGCCTTCCGGCTGAATTTGATGAGTACAAGTCTTGGCGGCTCACCTTGCTGCCGGAAGACGAAGAATGCTTGCCGGAAAGGTTCGCTGTGGTGGGTGCCGGCGCGCACCCGATAATTCGGGGGGCGGGCAAGCTCTGGTGGCGGATTCGCGGTCGACCTGATGAACGTTATCGTTACATGCTGTTTCCTAAGCAGCATTCGCGCCGCTCGACTCGTTCCGACGCTCGCCATATCGACCTGGAGTATGGGCGGATACCGGCCGAGCTTCGCCGCGCCTACGTGCCCCTGTTCAGATCGATTCGCGTGAGAGCTGAGATTGCAGCGCGGGCGCAGGAATGGGCGAATGCGTGGTTAGCGCCAGAAGTGATCGGCGTGCAGGTCCGTACATGGCGTGATTATGCTCCGCGTTATCGCAAGTACCACCTGCCGGCAAGAAAGCGACTGTTGACGCTAATGAGCGATGCAGACCCTGCGAGCCGGTTTTTCGTCGTCAGTGACAGTGACGATATTGAACCCTTCCTAACAGCCGAGTTCGGGCGTGATCGTATTCTTACTTTTCCGCGCAAGACGTCCAGACAGGATAGTTGGCAGTCCCCGGAAGGCGTCGTCGAAGACCTGATAGACATGTTGCTGCTTTCACGAACCCAAAGGATCTTTGCCAGTTATCTCAGCACATTTAGTGAAACCGCCTGGTGGCTCGGTGGTGCAACGGCGGCAGTCGACGTTTTTTAGATTTGCGCCGCTGTATTTAGATTATCCCTTGTGCAGGCGACGAGCCATTCAATCAGCCGTACCAGCATTCCGGAAGAACTAGAGTCTTCTTGCGAGTATTGTCGTAGTCGAGCGGATGGGGAAAGTTCGTGCATGGCGTTGGATTGCTGATTCGATCGTTTCGGTAAAATGTGAATTCTGCGACGCGCGGCAATTCAAGACCTGCGCTTTTGAATGATCCGCAGCAATTATTTGGATGAATGTGCGCAACGCTGTGAGTAGCCAGAAGTTTCTCGAATACGCGATTCACGAGAATGAACCATGGCTTGTTCCACAGTTGATGCAGATAGTGAAACTCAATCACCATAATGCGGAATTGTCTGATTAGCGCGTCGGACATACTAAACAAAGTCTCGAACTCCGCACCTTCAATATCCATCTGCAGCAGCAAATCGCCCGAATAATCGCCGATGCTCTTTTGCTTCCAGGTGTCCATTGTCATGTACAAGTCATCGTTCAGAGATCCCACGAATTTTTTATCGAAGTGGAATTGCTGACTGGTGGTTGCCGGGGCATCTACAGAGTGGTCTGCCAAATAAACGTGCATGCCGCGTGAGGCCAGCTCCGCCTCGAAGCCCGATTCAGTCGACACGCCTGGGGAATAGGCAAATTGGATTTCCTCGAGATCGTCTGGAACGAGGTAGCCTCCGTCACCATTCGGGCCAATGCGGACCAAGTCGTTTCCGGTATGGACAGGATGCAGGGACTGCACGAGTGCTTGCAGTCGCTGACGTTCGATACGTTTTACCGAATGCAGCCCAACTGCACCGATACCGCGCAATAGTGAGTCTCTAAGTGGTTTGTTTCGCATTTAGCCGTCTAGCTTTTTACGGTTTCAAGATACCACTGGTAGGTCGATCGGATACCAGCCTCGAGCGAGATCTTCGGCTTCCATCCCAGCTGTGTCAGTTTCGATACATCGAGCAGCTTTCGAGGCGTGCCGTCAGGCTTCGTTTGATCGAAAACTATAGATCCAGAATATCCCACAACGCTGCCAATGAGCTCTGCAAGCTGTGCGATTGTTACGTCACTGCCTACGCCGACGTTGATGATTTCTGGCGAGTCATAGTGATCCATCAAGAAACACAAAGCATCGGCAAGATCGTCCGCGTGCAGAAATTCCCGCCTGGGCTTTCCGGATCCCCAGACTACGACTTCAGACTGTTCTTCTACTTTGGCTGTATGAAATTTTCTAAGCAGTGCGGGCAATACGTGGGAAGAATGTAGATCGAAGTTGTCGCCAGGACCGTAAAGATTGGTCGGCATCGCAGAGATTGCATTGAAGCCAAACTGTTTTCGATAGGCTTGGCACATTTTTATGCCCGCAATTTTTGCAATTGCATACCACTCGTTCGTCGGTTCGAGAGCGCCGGTAAGCAGCGAGTCTTCCCGTATGGGTTGTTCGGCAAATTTGGGGTAGATGCAGCTCGACCCTAAGAAAAGAAACTTCTTAGTATCGACTCGATGTGCTGCCTCAATGATGTTGGTTTGTATCTGTAAGTTCTCACCCAGAAATTCCGCTGGATATTTATCGTTGGCGAGGATGCCGCCGACTTTTGCCGCAGCCATAAATACATAGTCGGGCTTGAGCTCGGAGAATAGCTGGTTTACCGCCGCTTGATCGCGAAGGTCTACTTCGCCGCGACTGCGAGTCGAAATATTGTCATGCCCCAGACTGCGGAGCTTTCTGCAAATGGCCGAGCCGACCAAGCCTCTGTGGCCGGCGACATAGATTCGAGCGTGTTGATTCATTCGTGGTGCTTGTATACCGGGAAGCCCTCTCGAGCGACCAGAGCATCACGTTCTGCAATCTGCAGATCGGTGTCGATCATTTCTTGCACGAGCGCATCGAAGCCGATTTGCGGAGACCAGCCCAAATTCCGCTTGGCCTTGCTTGGGTCGCCGAGCAGGGTTTCGACTTCGGTAGGCCGAAAGTAACGCGGATCGACGCGAATAATGGTATTTCCCGTGGTTGCATCGATACCTTGTTCTTCAACTCCCAGTCCGCGCCATTGAATTTGCATGCCCAGGCGCTTGCCTGCAAGTTCTGCAAACTCGCGTACTGAATGTTGTTCGCCCGTCGCAATGACATAGTCGTCGGCCGTATCTTGCTGCAGCATCATCCATTGGGCACGTACGTAGTCTTTGGCATGCCCCCAGTCGCGCAAAGAGTCCAGGTTGCCAAGGTAGAGACATTCATCGAGTTTCAGCTTGATACGTGCAAGTCCGCGTGTGATTTTTCTTGTAACGAAAGTTTCGCCGCGCAGCGGGGACTCATGATTGAAGAGGATTCCACTGCATGCAAATAGCCCATAGGCTTCTCTATAGTTTATGGTAATCCAGTGCGCATAGACCTTCGCTGCGCCGTAGGGCGAACGAGGGTAGAAAGGTGTTGTCTCGCGCTGAGGAGTTTCAAGCACCTTGCCAAACATCTCTGACGTTGAGGCTTGATAGAACCTCGTTGTGTCCGCCAGGTTGCAGATCCGGATGGCTTCGAGCAGCCGCAGCGTGCCTAAGGCGTCAGCGTTGGCTGTGTATTCTGCAGTTTCGAACGACACGGCAACGTGACTCTGCGCCGCAAGATTGTAAATTTCCTCGGGCTGCACTTCTTGGACGATTCTAATGAGATTCGTTGCATCTGTTAAATCGCCATAGTGGAGAATCATGCGACGATTGGTATCGTGCGGATCGCTATAGAGGTGATCTATTCGATCAGTATTGAACGAAGAGGCGCGGCGTTTTATGCCGTGGACCTCGTAGCCTTTGTCGAGCAAGAACTCTGCTAAGTAAGCGCCATCCTGCCCGGTGATGCCGGTAAGCAGTGCGCGTTTTTTCGGTGCGTCAGTCACGAGCTGCCTTTCTTTGCCAATTTTCCCAGACGAATTCGTATTGATAGGTGGGTAAATGCGTCACTGCCAAAGCCCCTTGAATTTGAGCCATCCTAGACTTGGCGTTGGCAACAAAATTGTGAAATTGTACTTGGATGTTCTCGATTCGGTCGGCTAGGCCGGCTTCGATGATGCGCTCCAACAACTCATATTCGCCGCCTTCAATGTTGATCTTCATCAATGCGATAGAGCTGAATTCTTGAGTATCTAGCCATTGCTTGAAATCGAGAAACCGAATGGTTGTAGTTTCCGCTTTGGCCTTATAGGCAGAGCTGCTGGCGCCCGCGATGCTTATTGTCTCCGTGCGCTCGTTGCTGCCTAGCGCGAACGGGACTACTTCAATGTCCGGGTTCTTTGCGAAGCGAGACTTGATCTGTTCGGCGAACTTGGTGACCGGCTCGAATATCACGATTCGGCAGCGCTGTCTTGCATAAAGGTCGCTAGCCCACTGGCCTTCATAGCCGCCGAGATCGAGCACGATAGAGTCGGGCCGTAATTCATAGTCGAATCGAAATCGGTTGTCACCTCCGTCATTGTTCCAGCGGCGAACCATTTCTCGGTAGGCTTTGCGTCTGGCGCGATGTCGCCAGCGCTGTACGAGTTTGTTGAATGACATGACCAAGCTGGAAGTCTACAAGAACAAACTCTGCAGTATATGCTCTTGCACGGGTTTTCCGTCACCTATGTCGTGTAAATAGTAGCGCGGAATGCCGAATCCTTTTTTTCGGCGATCCAGAATCTCAGCGGGCAATATGCTCTTGTAGGCTTCTCGGAACAGACCTTTCGGCTTGTTTCCATACAAGCGAATCTGCTCCGATAATGAAAACGAGAACTCAATGATTCTTCTGTCCAGCAACGGCACACGGGCCTCTAGCGATACCGCCATGCTTGTGCGATCGACCTTTGTCAGCACTAAGCCGGGCATGAATGTGTGGAAATCCAAGTATTGCAGTCGAGTCGCTAAAGGCAAGTCGTCTCGCCAGTGCTTAGCATAATGCCACCAGTCGTCGTAGTCTTCTGCAATGCCGAACATTGCTCGATACTTGGATTTGGCCGCGTGAGGCATCCCGCCCATGATCCGTGCCCAAAGTGACAGCCCAGAACTGAACCCCATTTCGAGTAGTCTGAGCAGGTGCGCGGCAGCACTGCGTCGGTGCAATTTAGAGCGGGTTCTTGCTGACAGGCGTTCAATTGCAGGTGGCCAATTGGGCCAGCCGGCATAACGTGCAAAGCGGCCGTAAGTTCGATAGCCGCCGAAAACTTCGTCGCCACCATCGCCGGTGAGAACCACCGTCACATTCTCACGTGCAGCCGACGCCACGAGGAAAGTCGGCATCGCAGATTCGTCTGCAAACGGTTCATCAAACCACTGTTTCAGCTTAGGCAGCAGCGCTTGCGCGCTGTCTTTGGTCAAGATGCGTTCGTGGTGCTTAGTCTTGAATAGATTGGCGACCTGGCGCGCATAGGGGGTCTCCGAAACGTCATCTGAATCGAACCCTATCGAAAACGTTTCAACGTTAGCGCCCTGTAACGCGGCCGACGCGACGACAACGCTGGAATCCACGCCGCCCGACAGAAAGAAACCAACCGGCACGTCGGCGACGAGTTGCTCGGTTACCGATGTATCAATGAGTGCGCGCAATTGCTCGCAGGCTGATTCAATAGATGGGGACTGCGGTTCGTCGGGAACCGGTAGGCGCCAGTATGGTTTTGGTTGGCTGAGCCTATTCGTATCGGTTCGATATTCGATTGAATGCCCTGGTTCGAGTTTGAAGCAATTTCGGTAGAGTGTTTTCGGCGCCGGCACATAGCGATAGCCCAAGAAATCATACAGGGCAGTTTCGTCCTTTTGCAGCGTGTTCGTTGGGAATGCAGATTCAAACGCTTTGAGCTCCGATGCGAAAGCAAAGTTCTTGCCATCATAAAAGTAGTAAAGCGGTTTGATTCCAGGTCGGTCACGAAAGAGCTTTAAAGCGTGTTTGGGACCGTCCCAGATCGCGATGGCGAACATACCGTCAATGTGATTTATGAAATCATCGCCCCAATTCAGATAGGCATTCAAGACGACTTCGGAATCGGAGTGCGTGCGAAATCTGGCACCCTTAGCCACCAGTTCTGCCCGAATCTTTTGAAACCCGTAAATCTCGCCGTTGAAGACGAGCCAAGTATTCCGCTCAATCGAAGCCATTGGCTGATTAGCGCTTTTGTCGAGATCTATGATGGCTAGTCTACGGAAGCCTAGACTTACGTCGCTGGTGTGAATGAGCTGGCTGTCATCCGGGCCGCGATGTGCGATTGCGTCGAGCGCGCGACTATACTCCCACTCGGGATTCGTTCCTCCAATGAAACCACACACGCTCAGCGCACTCCTGTCGGTCTGCAAGTCTACCCAGGGCGCACTGTATTCAGTTAAGGTGTTTGCCGCAATCGAGAACGCATACAGATGTCCGGTTCCTACACAATTTGTCATGTCAATGTCGCGCGCAACTATCGAGGCGGCGAGCGCCAGACAGAACTTCTAATTCGGGAGCTGGCAAGACGGGGATATCGTCAAGTGCTTGTTTGTCGTCGCGGTCAGCCTCTCGGCCGGCGTTTTGCAGATTTGGACTTAGATATTCGACTCGTATCCGGAAACCCGATCAGCGTCGTAAGGGCGGCGCACGGCACCGACGTTTTGCATATCCACGAGGGGCGCAGTGTGTATGCGGCCTACTTGCGTTGGCTTGTTCTGAAGACGCCGTATGTGATTACTCGAAGAGTAAACAATCCGATACGCGAGCATCGCTGGGCACACCGGACGTATCAAAATGCAGTATGCGTGGCGTGTGTGGCGCCGCAGGTGGCGGAGATCGTTCGCGCATACGATGCCGGGATCAACGTTAAGGTCGTCCATAGCGGCAGCAGCGGTTTTGTTGCAAATCTCTCTGAAGTGGCAAAGCTTCGCAAGCGATGGGAGGGGAAATTCTTGGTCGGCCACGTGGGTGCGCTCGACAATGCTCAAAAAGGGCAGGAATACATAATCGCAGTCGCTCGACAGTTCCAAGTTATCGATCCACAGATCCACTTTTTACTAGTGGGTGGTGGCGAGGACGAACAAGTGCTGAGAGAACTTGCCAGTGGTCTATCGAACCTGACTTTTGTCGGGTTTGTCGAAAATGTCGGTGACTATCTGGCCGCGCTCGACTTGTTCATCCTTCCTTCTAATCGAGAAGGTATCGGCAGCATTTTGTTTGACGCGATGGAGCAGCGCCTCGCTATTGTTGCCAGTAGTGTAGGGGGTGTGCCAGATATCGTGCACGATGGAGAAAACGGCAAGCTCATCGAGCCACGCAGTGTCGATCAGCTGCGCGATGCAATAGTTTTGCTTCGCAGCGATCCGCAACTGCGTGAGCAGATGGGTCGGGCTGGCGCTGAAATTGCCAGTCAATACACTGCGAGTGTTATGTCTGAAAAATATATAGAGATATACCAAGCTGCACTTGGCGGCCGTCATTTCGGGGACAGTACGGAATGAGCATACGCGTTTTGTGCATCACCGAAGATCTCGACCGGCCCACTGCGGAAACCTTCGTTGGCTTACAGTCTGCAGGTATCGACGTTCGCGTGGCCTGTCCCGACGGCGCAACGAATCGGTCGATTCTGGAGGCCGCAGGTATCCCGTTGCGAAAGTTTCATTTTCGCGGGCAGATTGATCGAGAAGCTATCCAAGCACTGCGGAGCGAACTGATCGATCAGCAATACGACATCTTGCATGTGTTCAGCAATAAATCTCTGCAGAATGGTCTAATCGCCACTCGTGGCCTGCCGATAAAAATCGTCGCGTATCGAGGTATTGTTGGAAACGTAAGTTTCTTCAGTCCGGTTTCCTGGTTGCGGTTTTTGAATCCGCGAATAAACAGGATTATTTGCGTAGCGGATGCGATTCGAGACTATTTCCTCAAAATGCGGCCTGCCTTCCTGCGCATGCCAGCGGATCGCCCTGTCACCATTCACAAAGGTCATAGTCTCGATTGGTATACAGCTACACCCGCCAGCCTGGAGTCGGTAGGCATTCCACAAGACGCAATAACGGTCGTCTGTGTTGCCAACTATCGCCCCCGGAAAGGGATTGAGTTTCTGGTGGAAGCGATTGGGCGCTTGCCGGAAGAACTTAACGTGCACCTGTTGCTGATCGGCGAGATGGACGCACCTAAACTGCTGCATAGCATTGCGGCATCGCGACAGCCGGAGCGCGTGCATCGCCTTGGGTTTCGTCAAGATGCGCCATCGATTACAGCCGCCTGCGATGTCTTTGTATTGCCGTCGGTAAAACGTGAGGGATTATCCAGATCTTTGATCGAGGCAATGGCCTATGGTGTTGCGCCGGTCGTCACGGATTGCGGTGGAAGTCCCGAGCTGGTCGAGCAGGGCGTGTCGGGTATCGTGGTCCCGGTGCGCGATGCAGCGGCGCTCGCCAATGCAATCGAGCAGTTGGCCCGAGATTCAAAACTGCGTGATCGCTACGGTCATGCGGCGCGTAAACGCATTGACTCGGACTTCAAGATCGAGAACACGATCGAACAGACGATCAATGTGTACACGGAGCTCGTGACGCCCCAATCCTGACCCGACCCGTCCAAGCTGGCACTCAGCCGCCGACGCAGGCTATTGCGGCGCCGCACAACCGCTTAGGTCAACCAGGTTAGTAGTCTGCCGCAGGACCGATATAGGCGCCATTATTCGCGCGCACCACATCATCGGCGGCGTCAGACGCGGAGAAAACCAGCGCCGTTGCGCCGTCGGGGCCTTTGCTATAGAGATCGAAGTCTGAGTTGACCGGCCTGTTGGTCGCGTCCTTGCGGAGTGCCGCGGGTGCCGCACCGGTTGCGTCCAGGTAGGTGTAGGCATTGCCCCAAGGGTCGACGCCGAGCGTGATGTTAGCGGCTGCGAGCGTGGCTGGAAACGCGCCGTTGTTGTTGGTTCGCCATCGATACAGCTCGACTGACACCCGTCCGATTTCACCGATGGCGCGATTGACTTTGGCGCGATCGAGATAGCCATTGAACGCAGGTATTGCCATCGCGCTGAGTGCACCCAGTAGCGCAATCGTCATTGTTAGCTCGAGGATAGTGAAGCCATGCTGTCGACTAACCATAATAATGGACTCAGATAAGGCACCTAAGGTCAATTTAAGTTTTATGGGTTATTGATGCCATGCGTCAGCGCACAATTCGACGGTTTAATGCTGACATTTCATCAAGGAGTGTAGCCATACAGCCGCTGAGCTGCGGCGGTATATCAAGTCGATATCGTGCGTACAAAAAAACCGCTCGTTGATTGCCAACGAGCGGTTCGTAATTTGCGAGTAGTGTACTCGGCTACTCTTCGGTTTCAGTCTCTTCGTAGGGCGCGCCGATACGTGCCGAACCGATGAATAAGCTGGTGCCATCGGGAAATTCGATGTCGCGTGCGTTGGCCCGGGGCGAACCGTCTTTGGCTTGGAAGCCCTCAACAATTACGCTTGTGCCAGGCGGTAACGAGTTGCGATTCCAGCCGCGGCGCAGCAATGCACTGGGTGCACCACCTTCAACGGCCCATCGCTCAACTGTACCGTCTTCCTTAGTGATATCGATGTGCAACCACGAATGGGGGTTAACCCACTGCATTTCGACGACGATGCCTTCGAGATGCACGGGCTTGTTGCGATCGAACTCTGCGGCGAACGAATGATGCGCGTTGGCAACTGATGCCGCGAGCCCAAGCGTTGCGGCAGCAGCCAATACGCACGTTGTGAATCTGTTTGTCATCGGGTTTATCTCCTCGATTTACGTTCATCTAATTCTAGCCGCATTGAACCCATTCATCTATCTGCCTGTGTCCAGTTTGCGGCGCATACTGTAGAAATTGCGGTTATTCTGACAATTCCAAGTCTTTGTAGAGCTTTTCTTCTACGAAAGGCACACATTTAAACTCCATAAGCTGTGCATTTGGCTCGATGCGGCGATAAAGCGGCATCTGCATCGTCCAAGGCTCCGAAAAAGTGCGCGGGTCGGCAATGGTCACTTCGTAGTCGATGTGATCTGGAGTCAGCAGTGTCAGCCGTTCGGTGACGACCGCTGCAGGACTCATATGATTTCCCGACCGATCCAAATGTGCTTTTCCGTTGAAGCCATAAGTTTCTATGACCAGCGTGTCTCCATCCCAGGTGCCGTTGGATTGCCCCATCCAGATATCGACAGGCGGCTCCAAATGCTCGGCTATCGCTACGAGCCGGTTGGCACTCGCATACTCATAGATGAACAAAATGTCATCACCACCGCCAGCCTGAACGATCTGAAATGGGTACGGCATGTAGTTGGCACGCGGAATTCCGGGAAGATAGCAGTCGGTCTCTGGGTCCGAGTCCGGCCAATTCGCTCGAAACTCCTCGCGGCGTGCCGCAGCCTCCGGTAAATATGGAATTGCGCCGCCCCGCACGACGCTTTGTCCTGCAGGAATGGCGCCAATCGCGCCCAATTGCCAGAAGTCTTCTAATGCCGAGGCACTATGGGCCTCGAGGTTCCAGTTAGCGGAGTTCAGTGCTTGCCAGACGCCATTGAAATTGGGCTCACCGTCAATTCGGGCGGGGCGCTCTTGCGCGAACGCAGTGCCTGCGAGCAGCGCAAAGGTGGCAAAAGTCAAAATTCTTCGCATTCCGGTTCCCCTTTAGTGCATGTTCTTATAGCGATGCTGAATGATATGTGAATGTGGCTGCTCGCGTCACGGTTACTGGCCCAATTAACTAGTCGTTCAGTGCGAAAGCGTAGACCTGATCGCCGGCAACTATCGCGACATGTTGCTTTCCGCTGCGCGTGGCATAACTCATCGGGTTGGCATTGGCGTTGTTTTCCAGGACTGTTGCCCAGAGTTCTTCGCCGGTCGCTGCATCGAATGCGCGGAAACGCTGATCGCGAGTCGCGCCGACGAAAACCAATCCCCCTGCCGTTACTGTTGGCCCAGCGCTGCCGGAATTGCCTACGAGTTGCTTGCCTTCGGGCAAGCTCTCGTTAATTCCGAGCACGGATCGCCAGAGTATTTCGCCAGTATTGGCATTCACGGCAACCAGGCTGCCCCACGGCGGTTGCTGACAAGGCAATGTAGGGCCGACGGGACGGCCGTTATCATCGTACTCGCCACTCAGAGGTGCATTGAATGAGAAGAACGGTCCAACGCCGTTGATGCTGGCCCGGTCATAAGGCTGAGTGGATCCGACAGCTTCGAAGCTATACGTCTCGTCCGGATCTTTGTCTTGTACCCAACCGACCAGTGAAGTCTCCTGGGCGTTGGCATAGACGATACCGGTGGTTGGATCTATGGCCACGCCGCCCCAATTCACGCCTCCAGTGCCGCCGGGAAATTGGATGGTTGATCGTGGTTCTGGATCGTCTGGTGACTTGTAATTGAACGGTGTAAACGGACCTTGATTGGCAAAGCCGCCGCTGCGTTCCATGAAATCACGGCAAGCCTGTGCGTGCGCGGCGCTGGTCTCTTGCGCGCTCACTATATCGTCCGAGGAGAAGCTCACGCGGCTCAGCGGCGGCGGGGCGACTGGGAACGGTTGCGTGGGCGAGTAATACTCACCCGGCACATCGCCGGCCGGCACCGGCCGCTCTTCTACTTCTATTACGGGTGCGCCCGTCTCACGGTCGAGCACGAAGAAGTAGCTCGATTTGCCCACATGCGCGATCGCGGGTGTCGTCACGCCATCGCGTGTGACATTCACCAGTCCGCCGGCGGACGGTAGATCTATATCCCAAATATCATGGTGAACGGTTTGGAAGTGCCAGCGGTATTCGCCAGAGGCTGCGTCCACGGCAACAATAGAGTTGCCGAAAACGTTGCTGCCGGGACGCCCGCCACCATAGTAATTGGGGGCAGGGCCCGCGATGGGCAGATACGCCAAACCTCGTTCGACATCAATCGGGGCCATGAATCCCCACATATTGGTGCCGCCGCGGCCCTCCCAACCGTCTCCCCACGTATCGTTGTAGGGTTGCCCCGGAAGCGGCACAGTCTGGAATTCCCACAACTTTTCGCCCGTCAGAAGATCGAAGGCACGCGGATTACCAGGCGGGCCTTGAGGTACCTCGCCGCTTGCAGCACCGATGATCGCGACATTGTTGTGAATGGTCGGCACGGCTCCGTACCGCACGCCGACATCAATGGCGCCATTGGTCCCGAAAGATGCTACCGGTTCGCCGGTTGCGGCTGACAACGCGATCATGTTTGCGCCCGACATGAACACAATTCGCGGTGGCTCGTTCGCGGTTCCGGGCCAATAGGCAACGCCTCGGGCAGATGCCGTTGCTCTGCCGGGAGGACTGCCGGAGCCTGCTGCACCAGGGGATTCCAACGTGTACGACCAAATTTCCTGAGCAGTCTCGGCGTCGATGGCTACGACCCGGTCGCGACTGGGTAAATACATAACGCCATCAATCACGATAGGCACTGCAGTGGAGTTACCGCCAAGCTGGTATGACCACGCTGCTTCAAGCTGCTCAATATTGTCAGTATTTATCTGATCAAGCGGGGAGAATCGCGTGGCCGCGAGGTCTCGATTAATGGTGCGCCAGTCGCCGGCGGGGATTGCCGTAGCCGATGGACTGCGTGCATCCGGCGAAGCTGCAGCAGCGCTGGGATTCGCGTTCGGCGCGCCCGGTTCAGGCGGACTGTCGGTAGCGCAGGCAGCTGCAAGCGCCGCGGCGATGGCAATGCTCAAAGCAGATCTCGGTTTCATCGAGGCCCCCATTAGGTAATGCTTGACAAATATTTGGATGCCAAAGATACACGCTGGCGTCGAGGTTGCCCAGTCAATCAGACGGTCTTAGAGTCGCTGAATGGCTCCTGCCACCTGCCACAGAACTCGACCCGGTCCGTGTGAATTCGTATACTCATCAGTTATCTGAAATCGCTGAACGCTCAACAATTTACGGAGGTCTTCAATGACACACCGAATTATTTCCGCCAGTGTGGCATTAGCGCTCGTTTCGCTCGCGGCTTGTTCCAACGACGCTACGATGGAGGCCGCGCCGGCGGCTGCCAATGCCTCCGGTTATTCCGTTCCGCGAACCTCCTGGGGCGACCCGGATTTGCGTGGCATGTGGCCAATCATCAATTTGATCAGCACACCGTTCCAGCGCCCAGAAGAGTTTGGCACCCGGGAAATGCTCACAGACGAGGAGTATGAGCAGACGCAGGGTCGGCTCGCTGCCCGCAACGAGCGGTATGAAGCGGAAATCGACAACAACAAAATGGGCATGGGGCACTGGGCAGAGTCGAGTCTCAGCAACGATGCTGCACGATTGACATCATTGCTCGTATACCCGGAGAACGGCCGCTTTCCTGAAATGACGGCACGCGGCCAAGATATCGCGGCGACGCTCGGCAGCAGTTGGGGCCGCGAGGTGTTCGACCGGCCGGAAGATTTCGATGTCTGGGACCGTTGCATCACGCGGGCGATGCCACCGTCGATGTTCCCTTTCAATTACAACAATGGCATCCAGATTCACCAGGCGCCGGGCTACGTCATCATCCGCTTGGAGATGATTCATGAAGCACGTGTCGTACCAGTTGATGGGCGTGCTGCGTTGCCATCGCAGATCGAAAACTGGATGGGCGAGTCACGGGGTCATTGGGAAGGTGACACGCTCGTTGTGGAGACTACCAATTTCAATGGCATTCCGGGCATGACCAATGTCGGAATTCCGGGTTCTCCTCGCGGTAACTACGCAACGACAAAGAACATGAAGATTACAGAACGCTTCGAGCGCGTTTCCGATGATGTGATTAATTACTCGATGACGGTCGAAGATCCAGAAGTACTGACGTCCCACTGGACTGCACGCTACCCGATGGTACGCGATGACGAATATCAGTTCTTTGAGTATGCGTGCCACGAAGATAATACCGCCGTGCGCAACTTTATCGAGACATCCCGATACGAGCGCGCGCAAGCGGCTGCCGGAGAATAAGAAATGAAAGCAGCGTTCGCTCTTTGTGCTGTTGCCTTGCTGCTGACGGCGCAGGCCCAAGCGGAGATCCGTGATCCGGTCAGACTGGATACTGGCCGAATCCGCGGCATGGATACCGCCGTTGACGGCATTCGAGTTTTTAAGGGCATACCGTTTGCCGCGCCTCCGGTCGGCGATCTGCGCTGGCGCGCCCCGCAACCGGCTCCATCATGGAGCGGCGTTCGCGATGCAACGAAGTTCGGCAATATCTGTATTCAGCCCCCGGGACGCGGTCGTCTAAACATTGCCGTTCTGCCCGACTCGCCGCCGATGAGCGAAGACTGTTTGTATTTGAACGTTTGGACCCCCGCAGATTCAGCATCTGACGAGCTGCCGGTCATGGTGTATTTTTTCGGCGGTGCGTTTACTGAGGGTGCTGGCTCCATTCCGCTTTACGATGGCACCGCCCTTGCGGAAAAGGGCGCCATTGTCGTTACGATGAACTATCGTCTGGGCGCGTTTGGGTTCTTCGCCCATCCGGCACTCACTGCCGATTCCGATACGAACAGCTCGGGTAATTATGGTCTCGCTGATATGCTCGCTTCATTGCGATGGGTGCAAGACAACATCTCCGCATTGGGCGGCGACCCCGACAACGTAACCATATTCGGCCAATCTGCCGGAGCCATGGCGATCGGTTCTCTGGTTGCTTCGCCTATGTCTAAGGGGCTGTTCAATCGTGCGATCTCTCAGAGTGGTTCGTGGATGGGGCTTGGCATGTCGGCCGGGATGCGAACGCTAGAGTCGGCCCACGAAGCGGGCATTCGACAGGCGACCGCGGCAGGGGCTTCGACGGCTGCGGCCTTGCGTGCCTTGTCGGCGGATGATGTCGTGCGCCATTTGCGCAGCGCGGGAATGATGGTTGATGGCTGGATAATTCCAGAAGATCCTTCAGATACCTTTGCGGCAGGCCGGCAGAACGCCGTTGACGTATTGGTTGGCGCAAATAAGGAAGAGTCGTTTTTCCCCGGCGGTCCGGGCGCAGAGCAGTTTGAGACGCAAGCGCGGGCTCAGTATGGCGATGCAGCCGAAGATTTTTTGGCTTTATATCCGCATGCGACGGACGAAGAAGCTGCCGCATCTTCAGCACGAACATTTAGCGATGGTGCATTTTGGTTAAGCCGCATCTATGCGAACTATCAGCGCGAGATCGGCAAGAATGCGTGGCTGTATTGGTTTGCTCAGAATCCGTCTGGCGGTAACGGGCCAGATTTTCCCGCGACCCATGCCGCTGAATTGCCGTACGTATTTAACAACCTAGGCCAGCTGCCGCTGTACCCGGATGGCAGCTCGGCATACTTTGCCGGCAAATCTGCACCGGATGCACTCGTCGCGGATCAAATGGCTTCTTATTGGGCGAACTTCGCGCGAACCGGTAACCCGAATGGCCCTGAGTTGCCGAATTGGCCAGCGTTCTCGGGAATGGATCGCGTCGACGCGGCGATATTGGATGCCGAGCCGATGACGGAATCGTTGCCTAGCATAGAGATCATGAAGGTGTTCGATAGACGATACAGAAACATGCGAATGGCCAATTAGGCACGGGTTTTACCGCGTTCGCTCTGGCGCTGCTCAAGCTTTGCTGGTCATAGCGGTGCCACATCAATGGTTCAGTTCTGCTCCGACGGCGGCGTTTTTGCCGCCGTCGGACGTTGTAAAGTTTCGATACTCGAGCGGTCGACTGCAGCAGTGCTACTGCGGTAATGCAAACACTCGATAGTGGCCCGCGCCAACCTCGTCCTGCTCTAGGCCTTGCGAGAACATCCCGGTGCCGCCGACTGCGATAGCTATGAATTGACGCCCATCTGCTGCAAACACCGCAGGCACGCCTTCCGAAGCTGCAGGCAGGCTGTGCTCCCAAATGACCGAACCATCGCGTGCATCGCGTGCGCGGAATTTGCGGTCCGAAGACGTCGATACAAAGATCAGACCGCTAGCCGTTGCAACTAACCCACCCCTTGGCGCATGGCTACCGGTACCGGTAATGCCATATTTCTCAAGTGCGGCGACATTGCCGTTCGGGACCTGCCAAATTATCTCGCCCTTGTTGAGGTCGTATGCCGTGATGTTAGACCACGGCGGCCCAATTGCGGATAAGCCATTGCTTTGAATCATGAAGTCGACCGGCGCGCGATACGGCACAAAATCATCATCGGCATTCGGGATAAGCTCTCGACTCGGTTGCTCCGGCACGGCCAGATTTGCGGTGGTCGGTAACTCCTTTGACATGACATACAGTAAGCCATTGTCCGGATCGACTGCCGTACCGCCCCAATTGGCCCCGCCGTTGTGGCCGGGCAGCATGAGGGTGCCCTGCACGCTGGGCGGCGTATAAATGCCTTCGACCCGATAGGTAGCGAACATCTCGCGAAGCTTCTCTTTGTCAGCTTCGGGCAAGTACGGGTTAATGTCGTCTTCTGTAAACGATTGGCGTGCGAACGGCGGTGGCGCTGTCGGGATCGGCTGGGTGGGCCAGCTTTGCTCGCCGGGCACGTCGGATTTTGGCATTGGTCGCTCAACGATTGGCCACAGCGGCTCGCCGGTTTCGCGATTAAAGACATACAAGAAACCTTGCTTGCTCGGTTGCGCAACAACAGGGATTTTTTGGCCGTCATGGGTGACAGTCAGGAGCTTCGGCGCGGTGGGAAGGTCGTAATCCCAAAGGTCGTGGTGAATAGTCTGGAAGTGCCAAATGCGTTCGCCGGTGCGTGCATTGAGCGCCAGTACACTATTGCCGAACAAGTTGGCGCCGTGCCGATTGCCGCCGTAAAAGTCGTATCGAGCAGTGCCCGTTGGGATATAGATAATCCCGCGTTCCGTATCAACCGTTGATTCGCTCCAGTTGTGCACGCCGCCATAGGCAGCGTCTATCGTAGCTGGCCACGTATCAGCGCCAAACTCACCGGGTCGAGGAACTGTATGAAAGATCCACTCGAGCTCACCCGTGACAACGTTGTATGCATGAATGTCGGCGGGCGATGAGGCGTAGCTGCCACCACCGGCGGGCAGTGACATGATGATCAAGTCTTCGAAGATACGCCCAGGGTTGTTGGTTTGCAGAGCACGAACCTGGCTGATGTCGCCGTCGAGTCCGATCCGCAGGTCGACGAAACCTTCATTGCCAAAGGAAGTGATTGTCTCGCCGGTTGTGGCATTAATGGAGGTTAGCAGACCATTGTTTAGAAACAGTAGGCGCTTGTCTCTGCCATTGCGGCTTTCCCAATAATTGATACCGCGGGTACCGACACGCCCTTGGTTTTCGTGCCGCCAGATTTCTTCGCCGGTAGCCGCATTGAGCGCGACAAAAGTCGAGCCGTGCGCCAATACGTACATGACGCCGTCGACGACAATGGGGTTGAACAAATAGCTGCCTCTGTCTCCGGTTTCGTAAGTCCACGCAACTTCCAGCTCATTTACATTTGAACGGTTGATGTCGTCTAACGATGAAAACTGCGACGAATCGTGGCCGCCAAGATACTGATCCCAAGTTTCGTAGTTAAAGCCATCTCGCGCGCTTTGTGCGTTGGCGTGGCCGCTCACCGACAGTAGAGCAAGGGTCACGAGCACACTCGCAAAGCGAAATGGATGCTTCGATTGACTGCGTGCGTTCGTGGCGATTCCGCTGAGCGCGTCAGATGTTCGGTTCATCGTCGTTTCCCTGCCGTTGGATATTGGTAGGGATTAATTCTAGCAGTCGCGATCCATTGGCACTATGTTGGCAGCTACTGGCCGAGATCTCTCAGTAAGCTGTGAATTTCCTGGAATGCATTTGCGGTTGCATACTTGGGGTAGTTCGGGTCTGCAGCGAGTTGGCCGTAGCCAAACGAGACCCAGATAAACTGGTAGCCGGCTGCAGCTGCGGCTCGCCTGTCCGGCTCAGAGTCGCCAATCATCACGCAACGGGAAACCGCTGCCTGGACGCGCTGACTAGCCTCCTGAAGCTGCTGTGGGTGAGGTTTCTTTTCCGGAAAGCTATCTCCGCCATAGGTGAAATCGAAATAGGCCTCGAGCTTGGTAAATCTCAATAATTCCTGTGCATAGTCGAGACGCTTGTTCGTTATGCAGCACAGCGGTATGTTTTCGCGTCCCAATGTATCCAGGGTATTGATGACGCCAGGGTAGAGCTTGCCGCGGCGACAGAGATTGTTGGCATAGGTTTGGTGAAACTGCGCGAGTGCGGCGGCGAATTGATCAGGGTCTGCCGAGCCGGCATCGTTAAGCGCGCGTTTGAGCAGTCGATCGATTCCGCCACCAATCCAACTGCGCGTTTGCGCTACCGAAGGGGCCGGAAAGCCGACTGATTCGAGCGCTTCGCCAAGCGCGTAGCTTAGGTCCGGCGCCGAATCGATAAGTGTGCCATCGAGATCGAAAGCAAGAAGATCGAAACTATCCCGCACAGCTACGCGATTCTTGAATGCTGTGCGGGATAGTTGGTGAACGTTATAGACAGACCGCGAGCGCTAAAATACGCGCGTTGCGATTTCTGCGGGTGCAGCTAATAAGTCTTCTAGTTGGTCGTCAAGCCTTAGCATCGTCAACGAGGCGCCGGCCATCTCTAGCGAAGTGCAATAGTTGCCTACGTAGTTGCGGACAACGCTAATGCCCGCGTCTTTGCAGCGCTGCGCAGCACGACGATAAAGAACATAAAGCTCGCTAGGCGGCGTGCCGCCGAGGCCATTGATCATCAGCGCTACTTTGTCGCCAGACTTAAACGGTATATCACCTGCTACGGCGTCGAATATCTCGTCCATGATTGCATCGGACGGCTTCAGCTTGTCGCGACGCCGGCCGGGTTCGCCGTGGATGCCGACACCGACCTCCATTTCGTCATTACCAAGGTCAAAGATGGGTGAGCCTTTCGCAGGCGGTGTGCAGGACGTTAGCGCGACACCCATACTGCGAACCTGGCTGTTCACTTTGTCGCACAGTGTCAGCAACTCATCTAAGCTCGCGCCGCGTTCGGCAGCCGCGCCGCAGGCTTTGATGACAAAGAAATTGCCGGCAACGCCACGGCGGCCCGTCGTGTAGCTGCTGTCTTGAACGGCAACATCGTCATCGATGACAAACGATTTTACATTGATGCCTTCGGCTTCAGCCATTTCGCAAGCCATGTCCCAATTCATGCGGTCGCCTTGATAGTTGTTTATCAGGACAAGGACGCCGGCATCGGATTTCATGGCACGAATGCACTCTAAGCAGTAGTCCATTGGCGGCGCTGCAAAAACGTTGCCTGGCACGGCTGCGTCGAGCATGCCGGGGCCGACGGCCATGATATGTGCGGGCTCATGGCCGCTACCCGAACCTTGTATGACTGAAACTTTGTTATTAACGGGGCGGTCACTGCGATGAATGATGTTGAACTTAGGTATATAACCCAGCATGTCTGGGTTCGCGAGCGCGACACCCTCGAGCATTTCGGGTACAAAATTGGCTGGATCATTGACAAACTTTTTCATTCTTCGCTCCCCAAGTTAGATCTTCTGCTTGAAATTCAATACTCAGCTGGCGCGCGTTACAAACCACGCACAGCCTGTTAAGTTATCAAAGAAGTATGCGCTATTCGGCGCCGACGCCGAATTCCTCGCACAAATCGTTGAGCATGGTCGCGACGGCCACAATACCGGGGTCCGGTGTGCCGATACTGCGATCGCCGGTAAACGACTGACGTCCGCGGCGTGCTACCCAGTCTCTGGTCTTTTCGATTGCTTCGTTAGCGGCCGCAGTGGCCTCCTTTAGAATTTCTCCCGGTGGGACGCCGTCCTTACCCACGTATGAGCTAACCACATCCTTGACAGGCGCGAGGGCGTCGAGCAGCGTCTTGTCACCCAGTTCCGCGCCGCCGCGTTTCTGAATGCCTTCGATGGCGGCCGCTAACATTGAATCTATTTCTTCCAGCGATAAACTGCCTTTTTCCCGGCTCAAAGCGCCGGCGCGCATGAATGCCGTTCCCCAGATCGGCCCGGAGCAGCCTCCGGTGTTGCTGGTGATGATCATGCTGGCCTTGAGCAGCAACGCTCCAATGGAACTCTTGTCGAGTTCGTCCCAGTCATTATCGATAACCCGAAAGCCAGACGCGAGCGACACGCCGAAATCGGCGTCACCTGCAGCGGCGTCCAGATCGGAAAAATACTTCTCGTTTCGGAGTGCGGTTGCAGCCATCGATTTAAGTGTGCGTTCGACATCGCTTAGTGTGATTTCGCTCATCTTGATCCCTCCTAATGCTGATCTAGTTATGCTGCGTGCTTAGCTGCCAGCTCGTCGAGCTTGTCAATTGTGATGATGATATTGGGATCGTCGCCGAGTTCTGGGACAACGCCGATCGAACCTGTGAAATCCTCTTGAGTCGTATAAGTGCTCGTAGTAATTAGGCAAGGCAGATCGGCGCCTAGTGCGGCCAGCAAGCCATTGCGGCTGTCCTCTATAACGGCACATTCATCGACCGGTAAGCCGAGTTTGGTTTTGGCGAGATTGTAAATTTCTGGATCGGGTTTCTTTTTAGAGACCACATCGCCTGCGAGCACGAATTCAAAATGCGCTTTGCGATCGGGCCCAAGCAAATCCAATACGCCATCAATTGCCTTTGGATTGGACGTAGTGCATACGCCGAGACGAATTCCGGCGGCAATGGCCTCGTCGACAATGCGCTTGATGCCCGGCCGCAAGGGTAGTTGGCCCTCCGCAATGATATCTGTGAACACCGCGGTTTTGCGGGCGTGCAATGAGGCAATGAAGGCATCCTTGTCATTGCCTGATTGGCTGGGCCAGCCGTGGTTATCAAAGTGGTGGCGCATGCGCTCTTTGCCGCCGGCAACTTTCAGAAGCTCGCCGTAGTAATCCACGCTCCAGTTATCTTGCAGACCGAATTCCGCGAACGTTTTATTAAACGCTACACGATGACCATCCTTTTCCGTATCGACGAGTACGCCGTCACAATCGAATATGAGTGCTTTCATCAATAAAGGCTTACGCTACTTTCGATAATGCTTCGGAGCCGTGGTTGGCGCCGCCGAATTGCGTGATCTTCTCTTTGAACAGCGCTTTTAGGGCGTCAAATTGAGCAGTCAATACGCGCAGCGGCTCGTAGTCGTTAGGGTTGTTTCGATGATATTCGGCGAAACTATCTACGAAAATGTGCTTCAAATTCGTGGAAATATTGATCTTTGCACAGCCCAGCTTGATGCAACGTTGAATGACTTCGTCTTCGAGTCCGGTGCCGCCATGCAGCGCCATTGGGGTATTGGTCCGCTTGTTTATTTCGCCGATGAGGTCGAAGGCGACGTTGGGTTCGCCGTGATAGTAGCCATGTGCCGTGCCGATTGCTGCGGCGAATGCAGCTAAGTCCAACTCACGACAGAAAATTTCAGCCTCGGCCGGATCGGTTAATTGCGAATCTTCTTCCGCAACGACGATATCTTCTTCGACACCGTGTATCTGACCAATCTCTGCTTCGACACCCACATTGGCGGCGGTCGCAATTTCAACGACTTTGCGTGTTGCCTCGAGGTTTTCATCGAATGGCTGATCCGAAGCATCGATCATCACCGAGGTCCATCCAGATTCGACGCAGCGCTTGATCATTTCGAAGTCTTTGCCGTGATCGAGATGTAATACAGCTGGGATAGGTGAGTTCTGCGTGAGTTGCCGCATCCAGCCGGCTAAGACGTCATGACCATAGTAATTGATGGTTTTAGCGGATGTCTGAATTATGACAGGTGCATTGCACTCCTCTGCGGCTACGATCATGGCCTTCATGGACGCGTAATCAACAGGATTGAATGCAGCGACGGCGTAGCCCTGGGCTTTCGCTTCGGCGAGCAGCGGCTTGAGGTTTACCATGGGCATGGTGAGTTCTCCAGTTCAGTTTGAGGACGGCATTTACAGCCATTATTGGTTAGAGATGATAGCCGATGGAGCTGGCTGCTTGCACGGTCTGGTGGCAGATTAATTGCGATGCGGCCCGCCGAACGACGCTGAGGGCCGCGAAATCCGAGCCTGTCCGGTTAGCGGAGTTGTTTGTCACCTCAATTCAGCAGGACGCGCTACAATTGCGCCAATTATTCGGTGTGAGGAGAGATTATGAAGTGCCTCGTCGGCGTCATCGCTGTGCTTTCGCTCGTGGCCTGTAGCGAGCCACCTCCCACCGATAACCCAGATTCGTCAGCAGGTGCGTCGCCAGCAACGGCTGCTCCCAGCGGTAATTGGAGAACTCTTTTTGACGGTTCAGGACTTTCGGCATTCCGAATTAACGGCGATGCTAACTGGCAAATCGATAGCGATGTCGTCGGTGCCGATACCGGAAGCGGTATGCTTGTGACTAACGAGGTGTTTGACGATTTCGAATTAGAAGTCGAATTTTGGGTAGATGTTCCGGCAAATAGCGGCATTTTCCTGCGTTGCCCTGACCCAGCCGAAGTAACCGATACGACCTGCTACGAAGTTAATATTTTTGACACGCGTCCAGATCAAACCTATCGCACCGGCGGCATCGTAAATATCGCAAGTCCTGCTGTTGAGTTGCATGCGGGCGGGCGCTGGAATCGATACGAGATTACGGCGCTTGGTGAACGACTCCAGGTCGTGTTGAATGGCGAGCCGGTGGTAGATGTCGAAGACGGACGCTTTTCAAGTGGCCACATTGGTCTGCAGTATGGCGCCGGGATCGTAAAATTTCGCAACGTCAGAATCCGAACGCTTTAGATATACCTGACTCTAGATTTCCAATCATGCAGTCCAGCGCCCCTCAATCTGCCTTCTTGCAGCCTTTCGGCCGGTTCTTACGCAGCTGGGTCAGTAATCCCGCGGCTGTTGGCGCACTAGCGCCCAGTGGCCGTGAGCTTTCGCGGCTCATGGCGGCAGATTTGCACGCAGACTCGCGTGTTTTGGAGTTGGGAGCGGGTACTGGCAATCTCACACGCGGCATCCTCGACGCGAGGGTGCGCCCGGAAAATCTTAAATTAGTAGAAATCGATCCAGCGTTCGTGCGTTTGCTGCAGCGGCGGTTTGCAGACGTCGAAGTACTCGCAATCGACGCATTGTCGGTTGCAAGATCGTTACCGCACTTGATCGGCCACTTCGATTGCGTCGTAAGTGGTTTGCCATTGCTGCTGCTTTCCCGGGCACAACGTTTGCGGTTGCTCAAAAATTCATTTCGATTGCTGGCACCGGACGGTGTATTGCATCAATTTACGTACGCAGCCAAGTGTCCGCTGGAACGAGACTTGCTTGCGCGATTGGGATTGCGCGCTGAACGAATCGGAATTGCTGCACGGAATTTTCCGCCCGCCTTCGTATATCGCATACGTCGCGTGCAATGAAATCCTCGAATCTTTTGCTGTCCTTGAGCGTCACCGCATTGGTGGCGGCATGCACACCACCAAGTGTTGAGCAGCAAGCATGGCGGGTGCAGGATATCGCCGCGCCAGCTTTGGCCGGTAGCGCTCAGGCACACATGGCGACAACGGAGCAGTCAGAACTGTTTCTAAGCTGGCTCGAACCGCACGGGGATGCTGGATACGAACTGCGCTTCTCAACACTGTCCGGCGCCGGTTGGAGTGCGCCGTCGACTATAGCCGCAGGTGATAATTGGTTTGTAAATTGGGCTGATTTTCCTTCGGTGGTACCCATTGATGCACGATTCGTCGTCGCGCACTGGTTGGTATTGAAGCCGGATCAGTACTACGCATACGACATCGCCTATGCCATATCAGGCGACGCTGGCGTGACTTGGTCATCGCCGCGGGTGCTGAACGTTGATACGGCAGTTGCCGAGCACGGGTTTGTCAGCTTTTTTCCGTGGCAGGACGGGATCGGTGCGGTCTGGTTAGACGGGCGTCGAATTGCTGCATTGAGTATCGACGAGCTCTTCGAGCTGGAGGAAGCTG
>JAHEEO010000160.1 GCA_024640665.1 Rhodospirillales bacterium
TGCTGATTGAACCCACTGTGCTCAAGCGTGACGATTCCATTTAGAGGTCTGGACCGGCTCCGGCGTTTTGCTACGACGAGCGTTTCCACATGCACGGTGTCATTCTCAAACAGTGGGTTTGGGAACCCAGCTTCCTCGATGCCGAGATTAGCAACCGTTGTACCCATTGACACATCGTTGATGGAAATTCCGACGATCAGTCCCAGCGTAAAGAAACTGTTCATCAAGGGCTTCCCAAATTCGGACTGCGTTCGCATGTACTCTGCATCGATGTGCAGCGGCGCAGGATTATGAGTCATTGTGCTGAAAATCGTGTTGTCGGCCTGAGTAACCGTTCGGCGAATGCCATGCACAAAGCGCCGACCAACCTCAAGGTCTTCGAAATAAAGTCCTGTTGCCATTTCAGATCCGACTAGCGGGTAATCACAAATTCACTCATAGGCTGGGGCGAGTTGTAAGTACCGGCCCCATGCCCACAATCTGCACCACGACTTCTTCGCCGTTACACGAACCGTCGAAGTGCATCGCACTTGCCGGATGCATCGCATAGGCGCCTGCGGGCATTGGTTCCGTATTCGCGCAATCGAAGGAGTCGCCGATTCCCATTCCCCATGTACCCGAAACAACGACTACATGGCGATCTTGATCGTGAAAGTGTGGTGAGGACATCACGCCCGGTCCGAAGCGGACCCGAATGACATACAGACCCGGCTCGGACGGATCCCCAGCCAACGTCGCGCGACTTAAACCTGGAAAGTCGGCGTCTGGCACCCATTGCACGTCCTCGGCGAGCACGCTGTTGAAACCTAATTCAGCTGGATCTTGCGCCACACTGCCGCCGCAGGCGACAAGCAGCAACGCACCAAGAATCGAAATTACTTTCACGATATCCCCCAAAGATTACGAGTGACGGTCGGCGTAAAGTACCCTAACGGAAATTATACGCACCGACATGACAGAGGCGTTAGCACAGAACCGGAGACTGACAACTTGCTGAACAAGTTGTATGCAGCAGCGTGGGTTGTTAGGTATGAGATCCTCGATATCGCGGCTGCTCAGGTTCAAGCGATGATAAAGTCAGACAACGTACTGGATGATCTCAGCAGGAAATCGGTGGCGCTTGTACATTGATGCACGTGTTTTCATCTCCACAATAGTCACTCAGTCGAGGTTAACTTGTCAGTACCGTTGATGTCATTCCGATCTAAGATTGAGCTTAACTTGGTGTCGCAGAATGAGTGAGCTGGTTGGAGCAACTGCCGAAACGAACCCTCCTTGGCGTGTCTACATTGTGCGTTGCGCCGACGGATCCTTGTATACGGGCATCGCGAAGGATGTCACGGCGCGAATAGCCTCGCACAACGCCGGCAATGGCGCCAAATATACGCGCAGCCGCTTGCCGGTCGAGCTCGTCTACACGGAGGTCGGTGGCGACCGCGGCACGGCCCAGCGGCGCGAGGCCGAGATCAAAAGACTGAGCTCCGCCGACAAACGGCAACTTGTCAGTGAGCGATCCACTGATATCCGCCAGGCGCGCCTTTCCGGCATGCTCAAAGCGTGCTGAGCAACCTAATCATCGAGACGTTGGCAGCGTTCGGCTGTGGCGCAGTCGTCGGTGTCGCGCTCGGGCTCACCGGCGGCGGCGGCTCGATCTTTGCAGTTCCTTTGTTGATATACGTACTCAGCACGACCCCCGCGCAGGCGATCCCGATTTCACTCGTCGCGGTCGCGGCAACGGCCTTCGTCGGTGCACTCCAATCGATTCGCCATGGCCTCGTCGTCTGGCAGCCATCCATCATGTTTGCGGCCGGCGGCGCAGCCGGCGCCCCAGGGGGAATCGCGATCGGCAGGCTCATCGACCCACAATGGGTCGTCGCTGCGCTATACATACGCGGGCATCAACGAGGTTGATCCCGAGTGGGTCGCCGAGAACGCACGCGAACTGCAAATAGTCGATGTGCGCGACCCCCCCGAATACACCGGAGACCTCGGACATATCGAGTCTGCGAAACTCGTACCGCTTGGTCAATTGGCCGAACGGATCGGCACGCTCGAGCCACACGCGCCCACGGTGGTCGTCTGCCGCTCCGGCGGCCGGTCGGCTCAAGCCTGCACGATGTTCGAGAAGCACGGCTTCACGAAAGTCGCCAACCTCGCAGGCGGCATGCTGAGCTGGAATCACCGCGGGCTGCCGGTCAAAGCGGCAACCTGATAGGGGCATCGAATGAACCTGTCAGTACCGGCTTGTCGACTAGCTCAGCTGTAGGGCACACTCGGTCAAGTAAATCTCACAGGAGTGCGCGACGTGACCGACCAAAACCGGCGGGATTTTTTTCGCTATGCCGTGGCCACTGGCGCCTCGCTCGCTGCGGGCAGCGCAAGTGCTCAACTAGGTACCAATGGTTTAATGCCTCGAGTGCAGCCAGCGGCCTACAAGCGCATCGCAACCGAAGAGGCCTGGGGCACTGTAGAGATATTTCGAGAATGGAAGCGCGTACTCGATTCAAATCCTCCGGATGAACCGGGTTTCGTGGCGCTGTGGCGAAATCTCGACCCGTTGGGAAGCACCGGGTTTGCGCCGCGACTGGCCGACCTGGGGCGCACGCGCCTGGACGCGATGGATGCTGCCGGCATCGATATGCAAATACTCGCATTGACCGCCCCCGGCGTGCAGGTATTTGACGCTGACACTGGAACCGCGCTTGCGGCCGACTCTAACGATCAGTTGGCCGAGGCCTGTCGCAATCATCCAACCCGCTATGCGGGTATGGCAGCCGTTGCGCCGCAGGATCCGCAACGCGCTGCCCGAGAAGTCGAGCGGGCGATTGGATCGCTCGGGCTGAAGGCGGTCATCATAAATTCCCATACGAAGGGCGAATACCTGTCCGATCAAAAATTCTGGGGGATTCTAGAGGCAGCTGAGGCGCACAACGCGCCGATCTACATCCACCCTCGGGCCCCGTCACCTGGCATGGTGCAGCCTTTTGTTGATCACGACATGCATCGGGGCGACCTGGGCTTTGGCGTAGAAGTCGCTTTTCATACGCAGGCGATGATCTATGCTGGCGTATTCGATCAGTTTCCTGATCTTAAGCTTGTCATAGGGCACGGCGGCGAAGGGATTCCCTACAATCTTTACCGTATCGACCGTACGCACCCTGTAAGACGACCGGACGACCGCTCGCAGGAACTGCCGAGCTACTACATGCGCCGCAATATATTCGTCACGAACAGCGGCGTGGCATGGGCCCCAATGGTTATGTTTGCACAAGAAGTGCTCGGTGTAGATCGGGTTCTGTACGCGATGGACTACCCATATCAATACGACATTGAGGAAGTGCACGCGATGGATGCGTTACCGATTTCATTCGAAGACAAGAAGAAATTCTTCCAGACCAATGCTGAGCGCGTGTTCAATCTTTGAGCACAGCGAGTGGTATTGACATAGATATTTGCCTAACAGTTTCTGCCGACGCTTGCGTGACATCAATCGACTTGATCACCAAATCCCGTTGAAACCAAATTACATCACGGATCATTTCAGCGACGGCGGAGCATATAGATGAGTCCTATCACTAACTATTAGAAATTTGCCTTCCCTCTATCAGATGGCGTGCGCTATCGTTATCTGATTACTAGCTAGGGGAAACGATTATGGACTTCAGCCATGTGCTAATCGCGACTGATGGCAGCGACGGGGCCCGCAAAGCGGCGGCGGTTGCCGGTGAACTGGCCCGCGCATTGAGTGCTCGAGTCAGTGTGCTATTCGTGCAGAACAACGATCTAGTCCTGTCTAACGCTTGGGGTGCCGGCGGGTTCCCCGGGGGTCCTGCCCAGGGCGCAATGTCCGTCGAGCAAATACGCAATATGCTGGAGCAAAAGGCCCACGAGACTGAACTACCCAAGACGATCGATGCCCTGGGGGCACTTGATGAAAAGGTCCAGTCTGTCATGGTGTGGGGCCACCCGGCAGAAGAGATTTGTCGGTTTGCGCGCGAGCAGAACGTCGACCTCATCGTAATTGGTTCGCACGGGCGATCCGGATTCCGGGAGGCGCTGCTCGGCAGTGTCAGCCACGCCGTTGCGAATCAGGCATCATGCCCGGTCATGATCGTACGATAATCAGTTAAAGCGGACGGCGCGATTCGCAGCGCTTCCGCGCTGCGAGGTTGCAATGAAACGTTTTTCTAATGTGCTTTTTGTGGCCGAACCGGAAGTGGACAACATCGCGGCTCTGGACCAGGCCATCACACTTACAGGAAACAACCAAGGACAGCTAACTGTGGCTGGGACGGTTGAACTCGGGAACTCTGTCACAGCCCAGAACTTCCGGAATGCTCTGATTCTCGAGCGCGAGCAGCAGCTTCAAGATCTTGTGCGAGAGAGATCGATCGCGAATGTTCCAATCGATACAAAGTCCTTATTGGTAGACCATTCATTGAAATCATCCGTGAAGTGATTCAAAACGGACGCGACATCGTCGTGAAGCCGCAGAAGATCGGCGTCGGCGCTGGTTAAGCGATCTTGTAGATGCCTGGATCGCTCCGCATGGAGCTGAGACAGCCAATTACCTCAGACCGATCAACGAGATGCACTAACCAAATCCGAGTATCTTGTATAGTTAATGTGACAGCACTCCACGCCTACATAGAATTAGGTAAAAAATCATATTCAGGTGACAAAGCGGAATTAGAGGCACCACATGCGAATACAAACTCAAATCACTTTCCTCATGCTGACGGCGCTGGCGCCGGCATACGCGCAAGACGGCGGCGAGACGCCGATCACCCGTAATCCACTGCCGGATCCCGTCGTTAAAGGCAGTCTGATGGTCGAAATCGCAGACGTCGCGCGCCTCCCGCACTCGAAGACACTGCTGCCTGCCGCAGAGGACGTCAATCCCGCCGGCTACTCGCGCGTCAGCTTCGTGCGCGATGCACCGGACGGCCGCCGTTTCGCCAACGACCAGCGTGGTTTCATCTGGATCATTGAGGATGGCGCCGCGCGAGCGCGGTATCTCGACACGCGCGAAACCTTGCCTTTCACGCTGTACAACCGACTCGAGAGCGGTCTCATCGGCTTCAGTTTTCATCCCGAGTTCGCCAACAACGGCTTGTTCTACACCGTGCATCTGGAGCATATAGACGGCAACCCGAGCACGCCCGATTTCATACCGCCGGGTTTTGCGCCGAGCGACGTTTCACATCACAACGTCATCAGCGAATGGCGTGCCAGTGATCCGGCAGCAGACCGGTTCGAAGGCACGCGACGCGAACTCCTGCGCGTCGCACATGTGACGACGAACGCGTCACATCCTTTCGGCTGGGTCGGCTTCAACCCGACAGCGCAGCCCGGAGACGAGGATTACGGGCTGCTTTTCACGAGCGGCAGTGACCTCGGCTTTAGCAACGGCGGCGGTCCTAATTCCGAGAACCCAACAGCGACCCAGCGTCTCGACTCAGTGATCACGGCAATTCTGCGCATTGATCCTCGCAGCCCCTCCGAGTCTGGTGGCGATAAGGGGCTTGGCGATTACACGATACCGCCGAGCAATCCCTGGGCGGATGACGACGATCCGGACACGCTTGGCGAAATCTATGCGTACGGTTTTCGTAATGCGCACAGACTCTCCTGGGACCTCGACGACGGCACGATGTTCGTCGGTGACATAGGCATGAACCACATCGAGGAAGTTAACATTGTCCACAAGGGCGGCAATTACGGTTGGATGGCCCGCGAGGGTTACTGGGAAAACGGCAAATGGCGCGGCGCAAATGGTGAACTAAACGAGCTGTATTCGTTGCCGGCCGATGTTCTCGACGGCACAACCCCCGACGACTACCTCTATCCTGTGGCAATTTACGACCATGACGAAGGCAATGCCATCACCGGCGTCTTCACGTACCACGGCAGCATCGATGCGCTGCAGGGAAAAGCCCTGTTTGGTGACGTTCGACTGGGACGGCTTTTTGCCGCCGACCTCAATGCGATCAAGGCAGCCGACGACGGCATCCCCCAAACCGTCGCACCGATAGAGGAAGTGCAGCTTTTTGTTGTCGATGCAAACGGCATTCGTGAAAATGTCGAATTCATGCAGCTCGTCGAGCGCGCGCTCGGTTCGCAACCGGGTCGCGCTGATCTCCATCTCAGTCGCAGCGCAGATGGCGAA
This sequence comes from Rhodospirillales bacterium, assembly GCA_024640665.1. Taxonomy (GTDB): domain Bacteria; phylum Pseudomonadota; class Gammaproteobacteria; order Steroidobacterales; family Rariloculaceae; genus JAHEEO01. The sequence goes on from JAHEEO010000160.1 coordinate 6,170, forward strand.
ATATTTCTCACGTCGCGTCAGGACGGCATGATTCGGATGCTCGTACCGTAACTGCTGTCTATGTCCGCCCGCCAGTCGTCACCACGACAACTGGCGGGCCATCGGCGTCCCCAAGTATTCTGCTAAGCAGCGCTATAGAGGCCTTCAGGCCGCAGCTTCACGCAGGTGCTGGTTGAACCAATTAATCATGCTGGTCCATGCCTGCTCCGCCGCGGCCTTGTTGTAGCGCTCCGGCGTGGCGTCATTGAAGAAACCATGAACAGAGTCCGGATAGATGTGGCCTTCAAACGTGACGTTATTGCTCCGCAGTGCTGCCTCATAGGCGGGATACGCATTGACCAGCCGCGTGTCGAGCGCGCCGTGATGAACCTGGATTGCCGCCCGGATATTGGACACCTCGTCCGCTGCCGGAGCACCGCCGTAAAACGGGGCAGCCGCTGCCAGATCCTCGCCTAACAGCACGGCCAGCGTGTTGGACATGCTACCGCCATAGCAGAAACCGGTTGCACCAATGCGGCCATTGCAGTCTGGACGCGCTTTCAACCATCGGGCGGCAGCAACGAAATCCTGTGTCATTTTGTCGCGATCAATCTGGCTGAATAACTGACCGCCTCGGAAGTCATCGCTTGGATAACCGCCCGCTGAAGTGAGCGCGTCCGGCGCAAAGGCCATGAAATTTTGCAGAGCTAAGCGACGGGCTACGTCCTCGGTGTGTGGATTCAGTCCACGGTTCTCGTGAATGACGAGCACACCCGGCAGTTGCGAGGGCGTTGCGCTGCGCGAATCGGCACTGAACGGCCGAACCAGATAGCCCCGGATAAATCCGTTTCCGTCGGGCGACGGCACGGTCTCATAGCTCGCCCTGATCCGCTCGTCATCCCTCGCAACCTGCTGCCCCAGCGCATAGTTCGGCATCAGGGCGTCGACTATCACGGCCGCGGTC